>DATDBD010000412.1:0-3668 GCA_036525015.1 Lysobacter sp. | reverse complement strand
CGTCGCATCCTTGTTCCCCGATCTCGCCCGTCGCGACATCGGCCTTCAGCCCAGCGGCCGCGCGCCGGTGCTGGCGATACGCAGCGCCGCCGCGCCTGAACCGCGGATCACGCTGACGCTTAGCGCAATTTTTACCGCGCCGTCGCTGTACCTGCATATCGAAGGTGCGAAGAAGCGCGCCGTGCTGGAGGGGGCCGCGCGCGATCCGCGTTCGCTGCTTCCGATCCGCTCGGTGTTGTCCGGAGCGCCGGTTACGCCGCAGTTGTATTGGTGTCCGTAATGCTTGCACTACGAGCCCCCAGGTTTCGAACCCCTTCCCCCGCGTGCGGGGAAAGCTTGGGATGGGGACGAGGGCTCCGGTAACGCCTGCCGGAGCCGAGGGCGGGCGCTTGCGTTCCGCCGGCCCTTGACCCTCCGCCGCGCGCGGCGGGAGGGGATAAGAGGCGAAAGTCGAGAAGCTTCTGGAAATCGCCATGTCCACGCTGCATCCCACCATCGCCGAAGTCACCCAACGCATCCGCGAGCGCAGCCGCGACCGCCGAGCCGCCTACCTGGCGCGCATCGACGCCGCCGCCGGTAACGGACCGCATCGCGCCACGCTGTCGTGCGGCAACCTGGCGCACGGATTCGCCGCCTGTTCGTCGGGCGACAAGTCCGCATTGCGCAACGGCGTCGCGCCGAACCTGGGCATCGTCAACGCCTACAACGACATGCTGTCAGCGCACCAACCGCTGGAGCGCTTCCCGTTCCTGCTGAAGAACGCGGCGCGCAGCGTCGGCGCCACCGCGCAGGTGGCCGGAGGCGTGCCGGCGATGTGCGACGGCGTCACCCAGGGCCGCACCGGCATGGAACTGTCGTTGTTCTCGCGCGAAGTGATCGCGTTGTCGACCGCGGTCGCGCTGTCGCACGACATGTTCGACGCTGCGCTGTACCTGGGCGTGTGCGACAAGATCGTGCCGGGTCTGCTGATCGGTGCGTTGAGCTTCGGTCACTTGCCGGCGATCTTCGTCCCGGCCGGTCCGATGCCCTCGGGCCTGCCCAACGACGACAAGTCGCGGGTGCGCCAGCGTTACGCCGAAGGCAAGGCCACGCGCGAGGAACTGCTGGAAGCCGAGGCGCAGAGCTACCACGGACCGGGCACCTGCACGTTCTACGGCACTGCCAATTCCAACCAGATGCTGATGGAACTGATGGGCCTGCACCTACCGGGCGCCAGCTTCATCAACCCGGACACCCCGCTGCGCGATGCGCTGACATCGGAGGCCGCGCGTCGCGCCGCGCAGATCACCGCGCTCGGCGACGACTACCGTCCGGTCGGCCGCATCATCGACGAGCGCGCCATCGTCAACGGCGTGGTCGGTTTGCACGCGACCGGCGGCTCGACCAATCACCTGTTGCACCTGATCGCGATCGCGGGGGCAGCCGGCATTGAACTGCACCTGGAAGACTTCGATGCGCTGTCCTCGGTGGTGCCGTTGCTGGCGCGCGTGTATCCCAACGGCAGTGCCGACGTGAACCACTTCCACGCCGCTGGCGGGCTGGGCTTCCTGATCGCCGAGTTGCTCGACGCCGGCCTGCTGCATGGCGACGTGGAAACTGTCGCCGGCCAGGGCCTGGCGCGCTACCGCGTGGAGCCGCGGCTCAACGAAGAGCGTGAACTCGACTACGTGCCGGCGGTCGAGCGCAGCGGCGATCCCTCGGTCCTGCGTCCGGCCACCGACCCGTTCCGCGCCGATGGCGGCCTGCGCGTGCTGCGCGGCCCGCTGGGCACGGCCGCGATCAAGGTATCGGCAGTGCCGGAAGACCGCTTCGTCATCGAAGCGCCGTGTCGCGTGTTCACCGAACAGCAGGATGTCAGGAAGGCCTTCGAGCGCGGCGAACTCGACCGCGACGTCGTGGTCGTCGTCCGCTTCCAGGGCCCGCGAGCCAACGGCATGCCGGAACTGCATCAGCTCACCCCGACGCTGTCGGTGCTGCAAAAGCGCGGCCACCGTGTCGCGCTGGTCACCGATGGCCGCATGTCAGGCGCGTCGGGGCAGGTGCCTGCCGCGATCCACGTCAGTCCCGAGGCCGCGGCCGGCGGCGCGATCGCGCGCCTGCGCGACGGCGACGTCGTGCGCGTGGACGCGAACGCCGGCACGCTCGATGTGCTGGTGCCGGTGGACGAATGGAATGCGCGCGAATCGGTGCAGATCGACCGCTCGGCCAGCCATGTCGGCATGGGGCGCGAACTGTTCGAAGTATTCCGCAATGCCGCCGGCACGGCCGAGGTCGGCGGCGGGATATTCGGGATTGCGTGATTGAACGTCCGCGTCGTCATCCCAACCTGCGCGGGGATGACGAGTCAAACACGGTGACTTTCCGTACTTTTTGTCGTCTTTGGAGGAAGTAATGGGCTTGCTCGAATCCGTTCTGCACGTCGCGCCGGTGATGCCGGTGGTGGTGATCGAAGACGCCAGGAACGCCGTGTCGCTGGCGCGCGCGCTGGTGGCCGGCGGCATCCCGGCGATCGAGATCACCTTGCGCACGCGCGCCGCGCTCGATGCGGTGCGCGCTATTGCCAACGAAGTCGAAGGCGCCATCGTCGGCGTGGGCACCGTGCGCAGGCCGCAGGACCTGGTCGATGCGCAGCAGGCCGGCGCGCGTTTCGCCGTGTCGCCGGGTTCCACGCCCGGACTGATCGCCGCCGCCAAGGATTCGTCGCTGCCGTGGCTTCCTGGCGCCGCCACCGCCAGCGAGGCGATGACGCTGGCCGAGCACGGTTTCGTGTTCCAGAAGTTCTTCCCGGCCGAGGCGGCGGGCGGCGCGGCCGCGTTGCGCTCTTTGCATGGCCCGCTGCCGGAGATCCGTTTCTGCGCTACCGGCGGCATCGGCACGCACAACGCGCCCGAGTACCTGGCCACGCCGAACGTAGCCTGTGTCGGGGGCTCGTGGCTGACGCCCTCGCGGCTGGTGGCGACCGGCGAATGGGGCGCGATCGAAGCCCTGGCGCGCGCCGCTACGCTGCTGCGCGCCTGATGGCCCTGTTCTGAGATTGGGTCGCCAGGTCTCGTCGAGACCGTCACGCGCCTGCCGCCCTCAGGCGCGCGGGTGACCGGAGACCGGGTTACTTCGCCGGCTCCTTGAGTTCGATCACCAGCGACCGGATTGCGGTCTTGCTGGTGTTTACGGTGTCGTGCGTGACCGGCCCGCTCCACAGCACCTCGCCAGGCTTCCTGCTCATGGTCTTGGTCGTCCCGTCGGCCATGGTCTGCGTGGCATCGCCTCCGGTGACGAAGACCACCAGGTTGTCGCCATGCGAATGCATGCCGGTCTTGGCGCCGGGCGCCATCTGCAGCTCGATCACCCGGACTTTCTCATTGTCTATCAGCACCTTGGCATTCTTGCCGGCGGTCTTGGCGAGGTCCTGCGCCGGGCTCGGCGCTGCCACCGCGCAGGCGATGACGCCCGCGGCAGCGAGGGCGAGGGTGGTCGGTTTCATGACGGGTTCTCCAATGCGTTGACCGCGATCGGCTTGGGTTGACCGGTCGTTCGATCGCAGGCCGGATGGCCTGACCTCCGACGAAACGCCGCCCGGGGCCAGGTAGCCGGTCGGCACGCTGGTAGAACGGCCTCAGGTGCCGATGCCGGACTGCGCGATCAATTCGTCCTCGATATCGACGAAGCGC
>DATDBD010000411.1:0-3690 GCA_036525015.1 Lysobacter sp. | reverse complement strand
AGGACACGCCTGCCCAGGACACGGTTGCTTGCGATCGGCTGACCCAGGACCTGCTTGGCTTCGCCCGGCATGATCGGCTCCCCGAGGTTGCTGGCTTCAGATTAGCCTCGATCGGGGTGAATGAACCGAGAGGGCGTAACGGCGCTGGCGCTGGCGATGGGGCCGCGGGCCGGCCGCGGCGAGGGCCTCAATGGGCGCAGGTCAGCGCGCGCTGGCGCGCGGCGCCATTACGGCGAACCGCCGGCTGCGCTTGCGAGAACAGGTCGGGCAGGACGGCCCCGTCGACGCGCGGCAGCAGTGCCGACATCAGAATCACGAACAGGGTGTTCGCGTTTGCGAAACACCTTGCCGGTCCGTGGCCTCCTGCGTCATGCCAGCATGAAATGCTGCCCGTTGCGGCGTTTTCCTGGCTACTGGAGTGATCGAATGCAATTGTTGATTTTTCTGCTGATCGGCGCGCTGGCCGGCTGGTTGGCCGGCGTCATCATGAAGGGCCGCGGTTTCGGCGTGATCGGCAACATCGTCATCGGCGTGATCGGCGCGTTCCTGGGCGGCTGGCTGCTGCCTAAGCTCGGCCTTCACCTCGGCGGCGACGTCGGCACGTTCATCGCGGCACTGATCGGCGCGCTGATCCTGTTGTTTATCGTCGGCTTGGTCAAGCGAGCCTGAACGAGCACCACAAACAAGAAACCAAGGTCATTTCTCCATCTTCGCCCGGGCACGCCCGGGCTTTTTTTTGGCCGAAGCGCCACATCGATCACGTTGATTGATCGTGTGTTGCGCAGTGGGGCGTGACGCCTGAGGGATATCCAACGTGAACGACAAGAAAGTCATCGCCGTGGTCGGTGCGACCGGGGCGCAGGGCGGCGGCCTGGCACGGGCCATTCTCGATGATCCCAACGGCGGATTCGCATTGCGTGCACTCACGCGCAATGTGCAGTCGGACAACGCCCGCGCGCTGGCGGCGCGTGGCGCCGAAGTCGTTGCCGCCGAAAACGACGACGAGGCGAGCCTGGAGCGCGCCCTGCAAGGTACGTATGGCGCGTATTTCGTCACCAACTTCTGGGAGCATTTCGATCCCGAGCGGGAAAAATCGCAGGCGCGCAACATGGTCGAGGCCGCCAAGGCAGCCGGACTGAAGCATGTGATCTGGTCGACGCTGGACGACACGCGCCTGCGCCTGCCGCTTGACGACGAGCGCATGCCCACGCTGCTGGAGCAGTACAAGGTTCCTCACTTCGATGCGAAGGGCGAGTCGGATGTGTATTTCCTCGAGGCCCGCCTGCCGGTCACGCTGCTGAAGACCTCCTTCTACTGGGACAACCTGATCCACTTCGGCATGGGCCCCAAGCCGGGAAGCGACGGTGTGCTGGAACTGGAGCTGCCGATGGGGGAGGCGAAGCTGCCGGGTATCGCCGCCGAAGACATCGGCCGCGCTGCCTACGGCCTCTTCCAGGCCGGCGAGACCTACATCGGCAAGCGTGTCGGCATTGCCGGCGAGCATCTGACCGGTGCGGAAATGGCGCAGGCGCTGACGAAGTCGCTTGGCCGGGAAGTGCGCTATCGGCAGGTGACGCCAGCGCAGTATCGCGCCCTGGGTTTCCCGGGTGCGCAAGACCTCGGCAACATGTTCCAGTACAAGCGCGATTTCGAAGCCGCCTACTGCGCCGCCCGCGACGTCGCCACCTCGCGCGCGCTCAACCCGCGCCTGCAGAACTTCGCGCAATGGCTTCAGGACAACGCCGGACGCATTCCGCTGGAGGGCTAGCCGCCATCCATGCACCGTCTTCAGGACCGGCGTGAGAACATCGCGCCGTCACACGACTGAGGCAGCGCTATGGAACTGGGCATGGTCGGTCTTGGCCGCATGGGCGCCAACATGGCGGAGCGGCTGGTGGGTCACGGACATCACGTGGTGGGATACGATCCCGGTGAGCGGGCGCGCGATACCGCGGCTTCGCGGCGGATCGTCACGGCGCCCTCGCTGGTGGAACTGGTCGCGCAACTGCTGCCGCAACGCGCGCTGTGGCTGATGGTGCCGGCGGGCGAAGCCGTCGACAGCACGATTGCCGAATTGCTGCCACTGTTGTCCCAGGGCGACGTGCTGATCGACGGCGGCAACTCCAACTACAAGGACACCATGCGCCGCGCCGCGATGCTGGCCGGCCACGGCATCCACTATCTGGACTGCGGCACCAGCGGCGGCATCTGGGGGCTAAGAGAGGGTTATAGCCTGATGATCGGCGGCGACGAGGCGGTGGTCGAGCGTCTGCGTCCGCTGTTCGCCGCGCTGGCGCCGGATCCCGACCGCGGCTGGGGGCGTGTGGGACCCAGCGGAGCCGGGCATTTCACCAAGATGGTCCACAACGGCATCGAGTACGGAATGATGCAGGCCTATGCCGAGGGCTTCGCGATCATGCAGCGCAAGTCCGATTTCGCGCTGGACCTGCATCAGATCGCGCAGATCTGGCGGCATGGCAGCGTGGTGCGATCGTGGTTGCTCGATCGCACCGCCGATGCGATCGAGCACAACCCGCGCCTGGAGGGCGTTGCGCCCTTCGTCGCCGATTCCGGCGAAGGACGCTGGACGGTCGCCGAGGCCATCGACCTGGACGTGTCGGCGCCGGTGATCACGCTGTCGCTGCTTGAGCGGCTGCGTTCGCGCGAGAGCGACTCCTACGCCGACAAGCTGTTGGCGGCAATGCGCAACGAGTTCGGCGGACACGCGATCAAGCGCAGCGAGTAGGGCCGATGTGATTGGCCCGGATACGGGACAGCGTTTCCCCATGCTTGGGGCTAATCGCAGTGCGATGGCGGCGCTAACCTTGTTTTCGCCCTTGCGGCTTCCTCCCCCTACGTCGGAATCGCCCATGTCCCTGTCGATGTACCAGGCCACCGTGCCCATGTTTGTCCGCTCGCTGCAGAACCTTCGCCATGTGCTGGAAAAGGGCGAGTCCCACGCCAAGGCCGTCAACATCGCGCCGCAAGCGTTGCTTGAGTCGCGCCTGATCGACGACATGCTGCCGCTGGTGCGCAACGTGCAGATCGCCACCGACATGGCCAAGAACGGCAGTGCGCGGCTGGCCGCGGTCGAGCCGTTGAAGTTCGACGACAACGAGACGACGTTCGCCGAACTCTATGCACGCATCGACCGCGCGATCGACTACGTCAACACTTTCGCGCCGGTGCTGATCGACGGCAGTGAAACACGCAAGATCACCATCCGCTCCGGGTCTGATGAACTGAATTACCAGGGCATGGCCTATCTCACTGACTTTCTGTTGCCGAACTTTTTTTTCCACTGCACCACCAGCTACGCCATTTTGCGCAAGGCTGGGGTGGAGTTGGGCAAGAAGGATTTCCTGGGCATACAGCCGAGGAAATGACGGCCGCGGCACGCAGTGCCGCAAAGTGACATTGGTCGTCGCGGCGGAGCAGCGCGGGCTCGGCGCTGCTGCACCTGGATGCCACGCCCGCCATCCCCGCACTGATGCCTGCCCTGGCCACGGTCCGGTCGTGCCGCAAGGCGCTGACGGTTACGGCATGACCGGCGGCTGGTAGGTCAGGGTGTTGCCCAGCAGCCACAACAGGCCCAGCACGAGCGGGATGTGCACCAGCAACTGCATGAAGGTGAAGCCGACGATGTCGCGCGCCTTCAGGCCCAGCACGCCGAGCAGCGGCAGCATCCAG
>DATDBD010000410.1:0-5128 GCA_036525015.1 Lysobacter sp. | reverse complement strand
TCGACAGGTGCTTTCTCATATTCGCGAGCATCCCGAGTACCGGACCATCGTGATCCACGCGTCATGGTTGGATTACTCGCTACCCAGCCGCGGAGGGGAACTCGTGGATTCGTCCGGCCGCTCGGGTAATCAAGTCGTGTTCGCGCCGGCGCTGATGCGCACGGTGCAGATGCTGCGCAAGCAGGGGCGGCAGATCTGGATCATCGGCCCGACCCCCGGGGCACCGTCGGCATTGCCGTTGCGACTGGCAATGTCCCAATTGCACGGGAGCCCCGCGCCTGCGCCGAGATCGGCCTTGGCCTTCGCCAGGAATGCCGCGTACTTCAACAGCACCATCGCGCCGTTGCGCAGTGATGCGGGCGTAAGGATCACCGATCCGTCGCAATGGCTATGCGACGCGCAAAGCTGTGCCTATGTGATCGACGGTCAGCCGCTCTATCGGGACGGCGGTCATCTCAGCAGTCATGGAGCCCGCTACTTGCTGCCGTTTTTGGCTTCGGCCATGGATCAGGCGCTGCAGGGCACCGCGCCGCAGGCATTGGCCTCGATGAGGTTGGGTGCAATCCGGCAGTCCGGTCCCGAAGAGCGGCAAGTGCCGGATCGAGAGACGATGGACCCGCCACGGGGATCGGCAAAGCCGTCGGCCACTTTGAACAGCCAGGCACCGCTCCCTGGTCCCGGCCGACCCGCATCAACCGAAGAATCTGCCCACGCGTCAGAGCGCACTGGCCCGCCGAAGCGGACGAGTAGCGTGGGAGATCAGCGATCGGCGAACAGTGCGTTGAGGTCGCCGTAGCCCATCGGCTCGCCGGCAGCGTGCGCCATGCGGCCGTCGCGCAGGAAGTGTGTCGCAAGCCGCCGGGTCAGGCCATAGCCGCACTCCGCCAGGTCCGAACCGGCACTCAGGCGCCGCACGCCCAGGCCGGCCAGCTCGTCAATCGCGGGCAATTGAGGGCGCAGCAGCAGGTTCAACGGCAGGCCGGCCTGAGCCGCGATCGCACCGATCTCGCCGCCCTCGGCCAAACCCGGCACGAACAGGCCGTCAGCGCCGGCTTCGCGATAGCGCTTCGCCCTGGCCAGCGTCGGCTCAACCCGTGCGCCGGCGGGTGCGAGTCCGCGCAGGTAGACGTCCGTACGCGCATTGACGAAGACGTTCGTGCCAGCCCGCGCGCACGCGCGCTTGATGTGTTCGATCTTGGCGCAGAGCAGGTCGGGCGGTGCGTTTGCGTCTTCCAGATTGATGCCGGCAACGCCGATGTCGGCCAGGCGTGCGACGGTCTCGGCCACGGTGGCCGGATCGTCCGAGTAACCGCCTTCGATGTCCACGCTCAGTGGCACCTGCACCACGCGCAGGATGTCGGTCACCGTCGCCACCAGTCGCGATACCGGCAGGTGGTCGCCGTCGGCATAGCCATGCGACCAGGCCACGCCGGCACTGGTGGTGGCGATGGCCCGGGCGCCCAGACTTTCGATCAGGCGCGCCGTGCCGGCATCCCAGGCATTGGCGAGTAGCAGCACGCCGTTGCCGTGCAATCGACGGAAGGCTTCAAACGCGGAAGTGATGGCCATGTGTGGTCTCCAAAGCGAGTAGGGCAATGCCGTCCATGTTCACCGGTTGGCCGAGCGGTCGCTCGCCATTTCCGGACGCCGATCCTCATTTCGCCTGGCGTGTGCCGGCGTCGCCTGCGTCCCACCGACGCAGCGCATCCTCGACCGCATCGACGCCGCGAATCGCCTGCTGTGCGTCGATCTCAACCATGCCATCGGCATCGCTATGGATCACTCGCATGACCTTGGCCGGTGCCTTCGGCTTCTCGCCAGCATAGGCCGCCAGGATGGGCGCGATCTCGTCACCGCCGATCAGCGAATAGGACACCGCCGGCCAGCCGGCCTTGAGGAAGGGCAGGTGATCGGTAGGCGGGTACTGCTGTCCGGCCGAAAGCTTCAAACCGTTACCGGCAGCGGCGGCCGCGGTGTCGGCGACCAGCGGTCCCTCGGAATCCGGTGTCATCATCCACAGGGTGTCGCCCCAGCCGAACACGTCGAAGTTGACGTACAGCGCCGGCTTCTCGCGTCCATCGGCGACATAGGCCTTGGCGCCGAGCAGGCCGATTTCCTCCAGGTCCCAGAACGCGACCACGACGCGATGATGCCGCAGCGGCTCGCGCTTGAAGCGTTCGGCCAACGCCAGCACGGTCGCGCTGCCGGATGCGTTGTCGGTGGCCCCCTTGCCGACGGGGACGCGATCGGAGTGCGCGCCGATCAGCAGCAACGGCGAATCCGTCGCACCTCCTACTTCGGCGAACAGGTTCTGTCCCTGGTGTTCGCCCGACTTGAACGTGCGGCGGTGCCAGGATAATCCCAACGCATCCAGGCGCTGTTCGATCGCTTGCCGTCGCCCGGCGTTGTCGGGTGCGTCGGCCATCGACTGTACGTCCGACCGCCACGACGTCGCAGAGGTATTCCCGCCAGCGGTGGGCGAGGCTGCGTCCGCGTTATATGCAGCGGAGGTCGAGAGCGCATGGACGCACGCGGTGAGTGACAGCGTGGCGGCAAGGACAAAACCATGGAACGGGGTACGACAAGGCATGACAGGCTCCTTCCCAGACAGAACGTCAGTGTGCATAGAGTCACAGACACCGAATGTGCCATTGGTTGCGTGCCCTGCCGCCGGCCAGTAGCCTCGGTCGCACCCAGGGAGCAGGGAGCCATCAGGATGACCATTCGAGTATTCATCGTCGACGACCATGCGCTGGTGCGGACCGGCATGCGCATGATCCTTTCCGCGGAAACCGACATCGAAGTGGTGGGCGACGTCGACACCGGCGAACAGGCGCTGCCGTTGATACGCAAGCTCAAGCCCGACGTGGTGCTGTGCGACCTGCATCTGCCGGGCGTCAGCGGGCTGGAGGTCACCGAGCGCGTGGTAAAGATGGATCAGGGGCCGCGCGTGATCATCGTATCGGTGTTGGAAGACGGCCCGATGCCCAAGCGCCTGCTGGAAGCGGGCGCATCGGGCTACGTGGGCAAGGGCGGCGATGCGGGCGAGTTGGTGCGCGCGGTGCGCGAGGTCTCGCGCGGCAAGCGCTATCTGGCCAGCAGCGTCGCGCAAAACCTTGCACTGGCCGGCATCAATGGCGGCGGATCGCCATTCGATGAGCTGTCGCCGCGCGAGCTCGAGGTGGCGTTGCTGCTCGTGCAGGGATTGCGTCAGGAAGACATCGCCAAGCGCCTGTGCCTGAGCGCCAAGACCATCAACACGCACAAGACCCGCCTGTTCGAGAAGCTGGGCATCCACGACAACATCGCGTTGGCGCGAATGGTCGGCCAGTACGGACTGACGGATCCGGCGCAGGCGATCTAAGCGTCCCTGATTCCCAAAAAAAACAGGCCGCTGATGCGGCCTGTTTTTTTGTTGCGTGTCGGTGGACTCAGCCGTGACGCTCGGTTTTCCCGTCGTCGTCACCCTGCGGCTGGGTCTGTTCCGCGCCCGACACGGCCGCGTCGGCGGGTGCCGACGGCGGATCGAACAGACCGCCGGTCTGCGGCATCGGCCGCACCGACGGGGCCGACGCAGGCTCGACGATGGCGGCAGCGTCGTCCGGCGCCGCTTCGACGGCAGCGTCCTCACTGCGCGTCGGCTCGGAATCTTCCGCTGTACGGGTGGGATCGGCTTCGACCGGTTCCGGCACGGTCACTGGCTCCACGACCGTTTCCTCGACCACCGTCGGCGGGGGCACCACTTCCGGCGTTACTTCGGTCGGTTCGACTTCGACGGTTTCCTCCGACGGAGCCGCCGGTGCCGCAGGCGACTGAGGTTGGGCAGCGGCAAGCCCGCTCTCGACGGTCGGCGTCGCCGAGGCGGGCGCAGTCTGGCGCACCACTTCGGTGATGGCGGCGGCCATCGCGGCGGGAGCGGCGACGGCGGCGGTCACCGGCGTCGAGGGAGCAGGGCTGCTCGCGGCTGGCGTCGATGCGGCAGGAGCAGGAGTGCTCGGGGTCGGCGTCGATACCGCAGGAGCTGCAGCGCGCGGTGCGGGCACGTCGTCGAAGTCGAACTCCGGCTGCGAGCGCTGCGCGACCGGTGCGCGTAGTGCCTCAGGCGCCTCTGACATCTCCGAGGTTTCCATTGCTTCGTCTTCCTCGTCGTCGAGGAAAGCCGAATCGTCCTGATGTTGCGCCTCGCCGGTGGCGATCTCACCAGCACCACCACCGCGACGACGACGACGGCCACCGCGACGACCACGGCGACGGCGGCTACCGCCTTCGCCGGCAGCATCGGCACCGGCAGCAGCGGTTGCTTCGTGCTCAGTGACGGCGGCGGCTTCGATCTTCACGACCTCCACGCTCTCGACGGTCGCCTTGGCGAGCGCAGGCGCGGTGGTGTCGACGGGGGCAGCGACCGGAGCGACGACCGGGGCATCGACCGGGGCATCGACCTTGGCGGCGGCGACCGGTTCGGTCTTTGCTGCCGGGGCCGGCTTGGGCTCGTTGCGCGGCGGGCGCGGCGCGCTCTGCTGGGCGCGTTCGTCAGGAGCGGTCGCAGCCAGTTGCTGGGACTTGGGCTGCTGCGGTTGCTGCTGCTTCTGCTGCTGGCCCTGCTGCTTTTGCGATTGCGGCTTCGGCTGCTGCTGCGGCTGCTGCGGCTGCTTCTGCTGTCCGGCCTGCTGTTGCGGCTTGTCGCGGCGCTGCTCGTCGCGGCGCTCCTCGCGGCGACCTTGTCGATCGCTGCGGTCGCGACGTTGATTGCGGTCGCCACGTTCGTTACGGCCACGGGTGTCCTGCGTGCGTGCGGCTGGTGCCGGTTCGGCGGCGACGGGCTGCGCGCCACGGAAGAAGCGCAGGATGCGTTCCACCATGCCGATCGAATGCGTCGGAGCGGCGACCGGCGCGGGCGCCGGAGCGGGGGCAGCGGCAACGGGCGTCTCGCGCGGTTCGCGCAGTGGCGCCGGCTGGGCCGGCTTGACGTTGGTCACCACCGGTGCGGCCGGGATGTTCAGGTGCGCCTTGGTCAGAGCATAGGTCGGCAGCTTGCGCGGCGTGCTGCGCAGGTAGCTGGGCTTGTTCGACTCCTCGCCCAACTCGTTCTCGCGAATGCGCGTGACTTCGTAGTGCGGCGTTTGCAGCT
>DATDBD010000409.1:0-3678 GCA_036525015.1 Lysobacter sp. | reverse complement strand
CCCCGCAGGAGCCGGCCAAGCCGGCGGCGCAGGCCACCACGCCCGCGCCCGGCTATGCCGCCGCCCATGCCGGCGACTACGCGCTGGTGCCGCTGAAGGCCGACCTGTCGCGCTTCGACGAATCCGGCAAGCGCATGATCGCCAAGCTCGTTCAGGCCAGCGAGGTCATGAACGACATCTACTGGAAGCAGTCCTGGGACGGCGATCGCGCCGCCCTGCTCGCGCGTGCGCCCGATGCGGCCACGCGTGAACTGGTCGAGGTCAACTTCGGCCCGTGGGACCGCCTCAACGAGGACACGCCGATCATCGACGGCGTCGGAGCGCGTCCGCCAGGCGGGCCGTTCTATCCGGCCGACATGAGCAAGGCCGAATTCGAAGGGGCCGCGCTGCCCGACAAGACCTCCAACTACACCCTGCTGCGCCGCGACAGCGGCAAGCTGGTGACCGTGCCGTACCACGAGGCCTACAAGTCCGACCTGGAACGCGCCGCCGCGCTCTTGCGCGAGGCCGCCGCGCTGAGCGCGGACAAGTCCTTCGCCAACTACCTGACCATGCGCGCCAAGGCCCTGCTCGACGACGACTTCAGGCGCAGCGACATGGCCTGGATGGACATGAAGACCAATCCGGTCGACATCGTGATCGGTCCGATCGAGACCTACGAGGACCAGTTGTTCGGCTACAAGGCCGCGTACGAGGGGCTGGTGCTGGTCAAGGACGTGGAGTGGAGCAAGAAGCTCGCCCGCTTCGCCAGCTTCCTGCCGGCGCTGCAGAAGGGCCTGCCGGTCGACGACAAGTACAAGGCCGAAGTGCCCGGCTCGGCGGCCGACCTCAACGCGTACCAGGTCGTCTATTACGGCGGCAACGCCAACGTCGGCGCCAAGACCATCGCCATCAACCTGCCCAACGACGAGGAAGTGCAGCTGGCCAAGGGCACGCGCCGGCTGCAGCTTGAGAACGTGATGAAGGCGAAGTTCGACGCCATCCTCACGCCTATCGCGAAAGAGCTGATTGCTTCCGACCAGCTCAAGCACGTCACCTTCGATGCGTTCTTCGAGGACGTGATGTTCCATGAGGTCGCGCACGGCCTGGGCATCAAGAAGACGCTCGACGGCAAGGGCACGGTCGACGAGGCGCTGAAGGAATACTCGTCCAGCTTCGAGGAAGGCAAGGCCGACATCCTGGGCCTGTACATGATCGACGCGCTCAGCCGCAAGGGCGAGCTGGAAGAGAGCAAGCTGATGGATGGCTACGTGACCTTCCTCGCCGGCATCCTGCGCTCGGTGCGCTTCGGCGCCAGCGATTCGCACGGCAAGGCCAACATGGTGCGCTTCAACTTCTTCGCCGAACGCGGCGCGTTCGCGCGCGACGCCACCAGCGGTCGCTACCGCGTCGACCTCGAGAAGATGCGCGCGGCGATGAACGCCCTCAGCGCCAAGCTGCTCAAGGTGCAGGGCGACGGTGATTACGCCGAGGCCAAGCGCATGACCGAGACGCTGGGCATGATCAAGCCCGAGCTCGCGGCCGACCTGGGGCGACTGAAGGACGCGAAGATCCCGGTCGACATCCGCTTCGAGCAGGGCCTGGGCGTGCTGGGCCTGGAGCAGTACGCAGCGGGCAAGCCGTAAGCGATGTCCGGTTACTGCGACTACGCCCCCGGCCACCCGCTGCACGGCCCGTACCACGACCGCGAGTACGGCTTCCCGCAACGCGACGACGCGGTGCTGTTCGAGCGGCTGGTGCTGGAGATCAACCAGGCCGGGCTGAGCTGGGAAACGATGCTGCGCAAGCGCGAGGGATTCCACCGCGCCTATGACGGCTTCGACATCGACAAGGTCGCCGCCTACGGTCAGGCCGATCGCGCGCGGCTGCTCGAGGACGCCGGCATCATCCGCAACCGCCTCAAGGTGGACGCGGCGATCCACAACGCCCAGGTCATCCAGGGCCTGCGCGCATCGCACGGCAGCTTCGCGCAGTGGCTCGACGCGAACATGCAGGTGGACGGCAAGCGTCGCGACAAGGCCGACTGGGTGAAGCTGTTCAAGAAGACGTTCCGCTTCACCGGCGGCGAGATCACCGGCGAGTTCCTGATGAGCCTGGGCTATCTGCCGGGTGCGCACCGCGACAGTTGCCCGGTGCAGGCGCGGATCCTCAAGTTGAAGCCGCCGCTGGATCCGCCGTGGCGGCGGAAGCTTTAGGCGCTTTGCTGCGGAAGGGCGTCGTCCGCCGGGCCGGCAATTCATTTCCCCGTCTTCGTCGCAACGTCCTTGGATTCCCGCCTTCGCGGGAATGACGGGCCAAGGGCAACGACGCTGGGTCCCCGCCTTCGCGGGGATGACGGGGTGATGATTCTGGCTTGGTTCCTGGACCAACCACTTCCTTGCGCGGGCGTCCGGGACCGAACTCACCGAGCAGACGTGCGAATGAGCGAGGGCACGGACCCCGTCCAGGGCCGGCGCAGATTGAGTCCGACGCTTGCAGTCGCACCACGCGCGCAATGCGCTCTCGCCAACCGCCCAAGTCAATAAAGCAACGGCAGCTTCCGGAAGGAGGGGGTGGGGTGTATTTCGCGAACGATAAACGGAGCGAAGCGGAGGTTCGCGGAATACACCCCACCTCCTCCACCCACCCACCCACCCCCCAACCAATAACGACGCGCACAAAAAAGCCGGGCATTGCCCGGCTTTTCCGTGGAGCACCAAAGACGGAAGTCAGCGGATTTCCGCGACCTCGATGCCGTCCATGCCAGCCGCCAGCGTCTTGGCGTCGCCGCCCTGGGCCAGCTTGATGCGCAGGCGCACCTCGTTCTGCGAGTCGGCGTAACGCAGCGCGTCCTCGTAGCTGATCTCGCCGGCCTGGTACAGCTCGAACAGGCTCTGGTCGAAGGTCTTCATGCCCAGCTGCACGGACTCCTTCATAACTTCCTTGAGCTTGTGGATCTCGCCGTCGCGGATGTAGTCCTGCACCAGCGGCGTGCCCAGCATGATCTCCATCGCCACGCGCCGACCCTTGCCGTCCGGGGTCGGGATCAGCTGCTGCGCGACCACGCCCTTGAGGTTCAGCGACAGGTCCATCAGCAACTGCTGGCGGCGGTCTTCCGGGAAGAAGTTGATGATGCGGTCCATCGCCTGGTTGGCGTTGTTGGCGTGCAGCGTGCACAGCACCAGGTGACCGGTTTCGGCGAAGGCGATGGCGTGGTCCATGCCCTCGCGGGTACGCACCTCGCCGATCATGATCACGTCCGGCGCCTGGCGCAGCGTGTTCTTCAGCGCCGCGTCCCAGCTGTCGGTGTCGATGCCGACTTCGCGCTGGGTGATGATGCAGCCCTCGTGCTTGTGCACGAACTCGATGGGGTCCTCGATGGTGATGATGTGACCGGTCGAGTTGAGGTTGCGGTAGCCGATCATGGCCGCCAGCGAGGTCGACTTACCGGTACCGGTCGCACCGACGAAGATGATGATGCCGCGCTTGGTCATCGCCAGCGTCTTGATCACCGGCGGCAGGTTGAGCTCCTCGACCGTCGGGATCTTGGTCTCGATGCGGCGCAGCACCATGCCGACCTGGTTGCGCTGGTAGAAGCAGCTGACGCGGAAGCGGCCGACGCCGGCCACGCCGATGGCGAAGTTGCACTCGTGGGTCTTTTCGAACTCCTCGCGCTGCTGCGGCGTCATCACGTTGAGG
>DATDBD010000408.1:0-2964 GCA_036525015.1 Lysobacter sp. | reverse complement strand
AAACAGTGGCCTGGTGCGGTGGCGATGCAATGGCCGCAGCGGGTAACAGGGCTACGAGGGCGAGTACGGAAATCCTGACGTTCATGATCGGGCTCCTGGGCATTCGGGTCGTTCCCGGTAGCGCCAGATTCGCGCCGTGCCAGCGCATCAGTCTTGAGGCTCTTCTGATGGGTCGATGAGGGCTGTGTCGAAAGCTTGGGAAAACCTTAGGCCGCGTCATCGGCCGGCCCGCGTATTCGTTAATGGGCCCCGACCGCCAAAGATGAACCAGCCACCCCTGCCCGTGCTCAGCTTCGACGATATCGTCCTCGACCTCGCCGGCCGACGGCTTCTGCGCGCCGGCCAGCCGCACCCCCTGGAACCCAAGGCCTTCGCCGTGCTGAGTCTGCTGGCGGGCTCGCCCGGCCGCGTGTTTTCGCGCGACGAGATCCTCGACGCCGTGTGGGGCCACCGCCATGTCACGCCCGGCGTGTTGAACCGGATCATGACCCTGCTGCGTCACGCCCTGGGCGAGGATGCGCACACGCCGCGCTACCTGCACACGGTGCACGGGGTTGGCTACCGGTTCGATCTGCCGGAAGCGGGTTCGGACTCGGTGGCCGCGGTGACCATGGAGTCCGCCGCGGACGAGCCGTCGTCCGCCATCGTGGAACCGGAAGCCGACCCTCCGGTACGGCCACGCGCGGTCGAGCGCGACGCCGCATTCCCCGGACCGGGGCGCTTGTGGCTGCTGTTCGGCGCATTGGCGTTGGCGGTGCTGGTCGTGTTCGCCGCCTGGCGGCTTTTGGACCGCAGCGAAGATGCCCGGCCGCCTCCTGAGACGACAGCGCCGGCATCTCCGGTGCTGGCTGTGTTGCCGCTGCGAGCCGCAGGCGACGACCCGCGCGGACAGGCCTTCGCCGATGGCCTGAGTGAGGAACTGATCGGCCAGCTCTCCCGCATCGACGGCCTGCGCGTGAACTCGCGCACCTCGTCGTTCCAGTTCCGCGATACGAAGCTTTCGCTCGCACAGATCGCGCAGCGCCTTCACGCGACCCACGTGCTCGAAGGCGGCGTGCGCCAGGAGGGAGATCGCCTGCGCATCAACCTGCGCCTGGTCGAGGCAAGCAGCGACCGTACCTTGTGGGCGCAGGATTTCGACCGCGAGCTGCGCGACATCTTCGTCATGCAACAGAACATCGCCTACGCCATCGCCAACGCGCTGCAGCTGCACCTGGGGCGCTCGATGGCGCCGACGCGGGAGGATCCGGCGCTATATCGGCGCTATCTGCTCGCGCGCAATCCCATCCGCAACAATCTCGACCCGGGCTCGATGCTGGCAGCCGAAGCCGAATTGCGTGAGCTGCTGCGAGAGCATCCCGACTACGCCCGTGCCTGGGGTGGCCTGGCGACGATGCTGTGGGCGCGATCGCTGGCGCCGGCGCTCGGTCGCGATGAAGCGCGTGCCGAGGCGGAGGTGGCAGCGGCGCGCGCTCTGAAGCTTGATCCACAGCAGCCCGATGCGCACGCGGTGCTCGCACGTCGCGCGTGCCGTCTGCAGCAATGGAACGAGTGCGTGACACTGTCCCGACGCGCCATCGAGCTGGCTCCGTCGGACCCGCTGTTCCGCGGCTGGCACGCGCACAGTCTTGCGACGATGGGCTATGTCGATCGGGCGTTGCGTGAAGTCGACGAGGCGCTGGTGGTGGCGCCGTTCGATCCCGGCCTGCATTTCTGGCGTGGTCGACTGCTCGATACGCTGGGCCGCCACGACCAGGCGCAGCAGCACCTGGCGATGGCCGATCCGGCACGCGCGCAGACCGCGCTCTTTTTCAATGCGATCTGGCGCAAGGACTACGACGAAGCCCGTCGGCTCGTCCTGTCGCTTCCCAACGAGGTGCCGTGGCGCGCGTCCGAGCTGGCCGCGGTCGCCGCGCTGCAGGATCCAGGCCGGTGGCCGGCGGTGATGCCGGCAATCGAAATCTCCGAACGTCACCCGCTGTACGGACAGGTGCGTTACGACTTCACCCGGCTGCTGTTGCCGGTGCGGGACTATCCGCGCGACATCGAAGGACTCGATGCCGTGCAGCGTGCCGGTTATGCCTCGTACCAGTGGGTGTTCTGGCAACCCGAATCACGCGCGTTGCGCCAGGATCCCGCGTTCCAGGCCTACCTGCGGCGCAGTGGCCTGATGGCCTACTGGCAGGAGCACGGCTGGCCGCCGCTATGCCGCGCCGACAGCGGCGCTGCGCGCTGCGACTGAACTCAGCTGCGCAACCCGACGCCACGCTTGAGCAGCCACAGACCAAGCGAGCCCAGCGCCACCACGAACGCGAGCATCAATCCGTACGCCACCCACAGCGGCACGTCGCTGACACCAAGCAGGCCGTAGCGGAACGCGTTGACCATGTAGAAGATCGGGTTCGCGTGCGTCATCGCCTCCGCCCACGGCGGCAGCAACTTCACCGAATAGAACACACCGCCCAGGTAGGTCAGCGGCGTCAGGATGAAGGTCGGCACGATCGCGATGTCGTCGAACTTCTTCGCGTACACCGCGTTGACGAACCCGGCCAGCGAGAAGATCGTCGCGCCCAGCAGCACGGTCGTCAGCGTCACCAGCGGATGCGGCATGCTCACCTTGGTGAACAGCATCGAGATCAGCAGCACGATGGTGCCGACCATTACGCCGCGCAGCACGGCGCCGGCGACATAGCCGGTCAGGATCACCCAATGCGGCATCGGGCTGACCAGCAGTTCCTCGACGTGGCGCCCGAACTTGGCACCGAAGAAGCTCGATGAGATGTTGCCGTAGCTGTTCTGGATCACGCTCATCATCACCAGGCCGGGCACGATGAAGTCCATGTAGGCGATGCCGTCCATCGATCCGACGCGCGAGCCGATCAGGCCGCCGAAGATCAGGAAGTACAGCGACATCGTGATCGCCGGCGGCACCAGGGTCTGTCCCCAGATGCGCAGGATGCGGGT
>DATDBD010000407.1:0-7104 GCA_036525015.1 Lysobacter sp. | reverse complement strand
GTGCCGGCCTGTTCTCGCTGTCGGTGTTCCGCGCCTCGAAACCGACCCCGGACTTCTTCCGTGAGCTGGTTCGCGAGATTTACAAGATCGGCGCACGTTCGCTGCCGATCATTGCCGTAGGAGGCGCGTTCGTTGGTCTTTCGGTGACGTTACTGGGTTATCGGGCGCTCGAGACCTACGGCGCCTCCGGCCAGGTCAGCGCCATGCTCGGCCTCGGGCTGTATCGCGAACTCGGCCCCGTGCTGACAGCCTTGTTGTTCATCGGCCGCGCCGGCTCCTCGATCGCCGCCGAACTGGGCCTGATGCGCGCCACCGACCAGATCACCGCGCTCGGCCTGATGGCGATCGACCCGGTCGGCAAGGCCGTGGCGCCGCGCTTCTGGGCCGCGGTGTTGAGCATGCCGCTGCTGACCGGCTTCTTCTGCAGCTTGGCCATCAGCGCCAGCTATTTCGAATCCGTGCACGTGATCGGCCTGGACTCGGGCACCTTCTGGCAGGTATTGAAGGACAGCGTCGATTTCGTCGACGACTTTTTGATGTGCTTCGTCAAATCGGCCGTGTTCGGCGGCACCGCGGCGCTCGTCGCCGCCTATGTCGGCTTCCACGCCGAGCCGACCATCGAGGGCACTTCGGTCGCGACCACCCGTGCGGTGGTGAACGCGTCGCTGCTGGTGCTGATGTTCAATTTCGTGATGTCGGCCTTCCTGTTCCAGTGAAGAGCCGGCCTGATTCCAAGGTGACCCGATGAGTATCCGCGCCCCCCGTATCGAATTCGCCGTCGGCGCCTTCCTGCTATTGGCCCTGGCCTCGCTGCTGGTGCTGGCCCTGGCCTCCACCAACGGGCGCTGGGGAGTATCCGGCGATACCTACGAATTGACTGCACGTTTCTCGACAATCGGGGCACTTCGGTCGAATGCCCCGGTCAAGATCGGCGGCGTCGCGATTGGGCATGTCGCCAAGATCGACGTAGATCCCGTCAAATTCGATACCGTTGTCACCCTGGCGGTGAACAAGCGCTACAACACGCTGCCCTCCGATACCGCCGCGGGCATCTTCACCAGCGGCCTGCTGGGCGAGAGCTACGTCGGGCTGGCCCCGGGCGGCGACCCGGAAGCCCTCAAGCCCGGCGACGAGATCTATCTGACTCAGTCGGCCGTCGACCTGATCCAGTTGGTCGGCAAATACATGTTCAGCGGCGGTGGCGCAAAGCCCGCCGACAATGCCGCCCAGCCTGCCGACGTCCCGGCCTACCTCCAGGACGAGGCTTCCCCCACGGACGAGACCAAGAAACCATGATGCGCACCCTGAACAGCACGCTGTCCATCGTCATTGCTTCGGCCCTGCTGGTGGCTGCTCCGGCCGCCGTGCTGGCGCAGCAAGCCGAACCGGCCGCCGCCAATACCGCCGCGACGACGGGCACGCCGAGCCAGCTGGTGCTGACCAACAGCACCCGCATCCTCGCCACGCTGGAATCGCGTCGCGCCGAGTTCACCAAGGACCGCGCCGCGCTGCGCCAGTTCGTGGCCAGCGAGTTCAACAACATCTTCGACCGCGACTACTCGGCTCGCCTGGTGCTGGGCGTGCATGGCCGCGGCGCCTCCGAGGCCGACATCAAGGTGTTCGCCGACGCGCTCGCCGACAGCCTGATGCAGCGCTACGGCTCCTCGCTGCTGGACCTCAATACCAAGCTCAAGGTGCGCGTGAAGTCGGAAACCCCGCTTCGCGGCGGCGCCATCGTCAAGGTGTCCAGCGAGTACCTGCGCCAGGGCGCCGAGCCGGTGCCGGTCGACTACCTGATGCGCAAGGTCGGCACGCAGTGGAAAGTGTTCGACGTGATGGTCGAGGGCGTGAGCTTCGTGCAGACCTTCCGCAACCAGTTCGACACGCCGCTTAAGCAGAAGTCGATCCCGCAGGTTGCCGCCGATATCAAGGCCGGCAAGCTGCAGGCCCAGGCCAGCACCAACTGACCATGGCCAACGCGACGGTCCGCCAGGACGGTGACACCCTCGTGTTCGGCGGCGCGCTCGAGCGCGCCGCGGTCGCGGCCCTCTGGCCGCAATTGCGCTCGCCGGGCAGCGGCCTGCGGCGGCTGGACCTGAGTGCGGTCAGCTCGGTCGACAGCGCCGGCCTGGCGTTGCTGGCCGAGTTGTGCGCACGCGTCGGCATCACCGACGTCGTCGGCACGCCTTCGGGCCTGGCCGAGCTGCGCACCGCCTACCGCCTCGATCCGCGCCTGGCCTTCGCCAGCTGATTGCGGACACAGCGTTCTGCGCGCGGCGATTCGCGCGCGGGCACCCATGCCCCGGGCACCTTAAACTGTGACGATGCGCCTTTACGCCCCCCTGCTCGCTTCCATGCTCCTCGCGTTGCCGCTGGTCGGTCATGCGCAGATCCTCGTGCGTCCGTTGTCTGCGCAGCAGCGCATCGAGCTGGACAAATGCCTGAAGGAAGCCGGCGAGGACCGCGAAGCCGCGCGCGCCTGCTGGCGCAAGATGGAAGACGCCGAGCCGGACAAGACCATCCCCGAGCAGCCGAAGGTGCCGCCGACGGAACAGCCGCCTGTCACCGAGCCCGCACCGGAAACCGAGCCCCCGCCGGCCACGACGGAACCGCAGCAAGGGGCCGAGCCGACGCCCACCGAAACCGGGACCTCGCCGCCGCCGCAGGAGGACCAGCGCACGCAGGCCGAACGGGACTTCGACGCGCTCTACGGCGACTACGGCGATCCGAACCTGCCGACGCCGGCAGCGGCATCGCCTGTCTACGATCCCTGGGAGCGCTACAACCGGCAGATACACCGCTTCAACAACGTGATCGATCGCGGCGTCGCGCGCCCGCTGGCGCGCGGTTACGTGAAGGTGGTGCCGCGCCCCCTCCGGCTGGGCGTCAGCAATTTCTTCAACAACCTCGGCCAGCCGGTGTCGGCGGTCAACGCGCTGCTGCAAGGCAAGCCGAAGCAGGCCGGGCAGTCGCTTGGCCGCTTCCTGATGAACTCCACGCTGGGCATCGGCGGCATCTTTGATCCGGCCTCGGACGCCAAGCTGCCCAACAAGGGCGAGGACTTCGGCCAGACGCTGGGCTACTGGGGCTGGAAGAACTCGCGCTATTTCGAACTGCCGCTGTTCGGCCCGCGCACGTTACGCGACACCTTCGGCATGGTCGGCGATGCGCCGCTGAGCCCGTTGCGACAGGTCGAGTCGGACAGCACCCGTATCCCGCTGCAGGGCCTGCAGCTGGTCGACGTGCGTGCGCAGCTGCTGGCTACCGACAGCTTTCGCGAAGGCGCCGAGGACGATTACGCGCTCGTGCGCGATGCCTGGATCCAGCGCCGCGACTACCAGATCTTCGGCGATCGCATGAAGAGCGAGGACGAGATGCTGCCGGATTACCTGCAGGACGACACCAACCCGCAAGTGCAGGTGGATGCGATGCCGGTGATGCCGCCTGAGGGCGGCCGCTAACGGCCACGCCAAGACAGCCGGCGATCAATCCTCGCCGCCGTCCTCGAAGTCTGTTCCGAGCAGCCGCTGGCTGTCCTCGACCGGCAACGCCTCGACCTCACGCAGCTTGCGCGTCAACACGCGCGTGCGCCGGCCGGTGTCCTCGAGCTTGTTGCTGGCCTCGTCCAGCTTCTTCTTGACGCCGTCGAGAGCGGTCCCGAACTTGGTGAATTCGGTCTTGACCGCACCCAGCGTCTGCCAGACCTCGCTGGAACGTTGTTCGATGGCGAGCGTGCGAAAGCCCATCTGAAAGCTGGTCATCAGCGCCAGCAGCGTCGTCGGACCGGCCACGGCGATTCGCTGGTCGCGCTGCAGCGCCTCGACCAGGCCCGGCCGGCGCAGCACCTCGGCGTACAGGCCCTCGGTCGGCAGGAACAGGATCGCGAACTCGGTGGTGTGCGGCACGGCGATGTACTTCTCGCGAATACGCGCGGCTTCCAGGCGCACGCGGCGTTCCAAGGCATCGCCGGCAGATCGCGCCAACTCCGGCTCGCCGCGCTCCTGCGCGTCGAGCAGGCGCTCGTAGTCCTCGCGCGGGAACTTGGCGTCGATCGGCAGCCACACCGGCGCCTCGCCGGTGGAACCGGGAAAGCGCACTGCGAATTCGACGCGCTCGCTGCTGCCGGGCACCGTGGCCACGTTGCCCGCGTACTGGTCCGGCGCAAACACCTGTTCGAGCAGGCCCGCCAGCTGCACTTCGCCGAATATGCCGCGCGACTTCACGTTGGTCAGCACCCGCTGCAGGCCGCCGACATCGGACGCCAGCTTGTTCATGTCGCCCAGGCCCTGGTGCACCTGCGCGAGCATCTGGGTGACGTTGCCGAAGCTCTCGGTCAGGCGCGTTTCCAGCGTGGCGTGCAGTTTCTCGTCGACCGTGGCGCGCATCTGTTCGAGCTTGGCCGCGTTGTCGGCCTGCAGTTCGCGCAGCTTGCTTTCGAGCGTGGCGCGCATCTCGCCAAGGCGCGTCTCGTTGTTGCGCGTCAGCTCGCCAATGCGGGTGTCCATGGCCGTGGCGAAGTCGCGCAATGCCAGCGCGGTCTCGCTGCGGGCCTTGCGCGCATCCTCGGTCAGCGCTTCGCGCAGGTCTTCCAGGCGCTGGTCGGTGCGCAGCGCGGCTTCGTTGAGGCGGGTGGCGAAGCCGTCGATGCGCTGCTCCTGCTGCAGCGACAACCCATCAATCTGCTGGCGCAGCTCGCTGCGCCCCTCGCGCTGTTCGTCGCGCAGGGCTTGCTCGATGCGCAGGCGAACTCCCTCCAGCGCGGATTCGGGCTTGCGCGAGAACAGCACGAGCAACAACGCGATCGCGATACCGACCGCGACGACCAGGACGATGAGGAGCAGGGAAGAAAGGGCCATGCGACCAGTGTAACGGCGACGATCTCGCCCGTTGCGACGGCTCGGTTGTCACTGCGGCCGGGGCGGCCCCTCTTGCCCGTCGCAGGCCTGGAAGCCTGCGACGGTTATACGGGTGCATTACAGCGCGGCTGACTGCACCTCGGCCAGGCGCTTTTCCTTTCGACGACGATCAGTCCAGCACGCGGCAGAACACGGCCTTGAGATAGCGCGACTCCTGCACCTGCGCCAGCCACGGGTGGTCGGCGCCGGCGCCGGCGACCTTGAGCACCTGCACGGTGCGACCGGCGTAGTACGCGGCGCGGCGCAGCATGTCGAGAAACTGCTCCTCGCTGACCAGTCCGGTACAGGAGAACGTCGCGAGCAGTCCGCCCGGCTTGACCACGCCGAGCGCCAGCTTGTTCATGTCGAGGTACTTCTTCAGTGCGTTGATGACCTGCTCGCGGTCGCGCGTCATCTTGGCCGGGTCGAGAATGACCACGTCGTACTGGTCGCCACGGATGCCGGCATCGCGCAGCCACGGGAAGATGTCGGCCTGGATGAAACGCGGACGCACGTTGTTGAGGCGGGCGTTGCCCTTGGCGATCTCGATCACGTCGGCGTCGATGTCCACGCCGACGACCTCTTCGGCACCGCGCACCGCCGAGTACACGGCAAAGCCGCCGGTGTTGCAGCACAGGTCGAGCACGCGCTTGCCCTCGACCTGCTGCGACAGCCACTGCCGGTTCTCGCGTTGGTCGGCGAAGAAGCCTGTCTTGTGCGCGCCAGCCGGATCGGCGCGGAACTTCACGCCGTATTCGGTGATGACGGCCGGCTGCACGGGCTCGGTGCCACGGAAGTCGAAGCTTTCCTGCTTCTGCACGTGCTCGTCGGCGAAGCTGTAGAAGCGGCAGCCGGGGAACTGCGCCTTCAGCGCGTCGTAGATCCACTCGCGGTGGCGGAACGCACCGGCGCTGAAGAACTCCACCACCAGCAGGTCGCCGTAACGGTCCACGACCAGGCCGGAGATGCCATCGCCCTCGCTGTGCACGACGCGCCAGGCATCGGACACCTCGTCGAGCTTGAGCACCTGCCGGCGCAGCGACACCGCCTCGGCGATCTTGCGCGCGAACCACGCGGCATCGACCTCGACGTCCGGATCGGTTTCCAGGATGCGCACCGCGATGCGCGAGTGGCCGTTGTAGAAGCCGCGACCGATCCAATCGCCCTCCACGCCGATGACGTCGACGATCGTGCCGGGCTTGGGGCGCTGCAAGGGCTTCTCGACAAGCCTTTGGAAGATCCAGGGATGGGTGGATTTCCAGGCGTTCTTGAGGTGTACGGTGGGGTAGGGCGTATTCATCGCCGCATTTTACGCGGTGCGGGTGTGCGGCAGACCGCGATCGCCCTGCCAGGCCCATCCATGGGACGCATTGGCCCAGGCGAAACCGCCTTGCAAACCCTTTCCGGGGCAACAATGTCGGTCCCATGCACCTGCCCATTCCCGAAGCCGTCCCCGATACGCCGGAACAGCGCAAAGCCGACAGGCACCGCTGGCTGCGCGCCTTCAACCTCAGCCTGGCCTTCGTGCTGGTGCTGGCGGCCGTATTCAGCGCGCAGGGCCACTTCGACGTCGCGGCCTGGACCGTGCAGCCCTGGTCGATGGCAGGCCTGCTCGGTGTGTTGGCCGCGCCCTTGCTGCACGGCTCGTTCGAGCACCTGGCCGCCAACGCCATCGCCTTGCTGATGCTGGGCACGCTGGCCGGCGGCCTGTACCCGCAGGCCACGCTGCGGGCGCTGCCGCTGCTGTGGCTCGGCTCCGGCCTGAGCGCCTGGCTGCTGGGCGATGAGGGTTCGCGCCATCTCGGCGCCAGCGGCCTCACCCATGGCTTGATGTTCCTGGTGTTCGTGCTCGGCCTGCTGCGGCGCGATCGCGCCTCGGTCGCGGCGGCGATGCTCGCATTCATGTTCTACGGCGGGATGCTGCTGACGGTCCTGCCGCGCGAGGCCGGCGTGTCGTGGCAGGCACACCTGGGCGGCGCCATCGGCGGCGTGCTCGCGGCCTGGCTGCTGCACCGGGCCGACCCGCTGCCGCCGCGCAAGCGCTACAGCTGGGAAGACGAAGAAGAATCGGTCTCGCCCATCGACGATGAGTTGGAGCCCCCTGCGCCGCGCGAAGTGCCGGTGCTGTGGAACCGGCCCAACCGCCCGGACAGCGGCGGGCACGGCGCGGTGTTGCGATTCCCGCCGCGACAGGACCGCTAGCGATCGA
>DATDBD010000406.1:0-11330 GCA_036525015.1 Lysobacter sp. | reverse complement strand
CATTAGTTGCAACGGGCGGTTCGTTGAACGCCCGGTCTGGAAGTGAGCAGGCATGACCTGCTGGTGCCCTGGGGGGGGCGATACATCCAATGATCGATGGGGATAGGGGAAATCACATGACTGGGTTTCGATGCCACGTGAAGACGGCGTCCTGGGCGCAGGCGACAGCCGCGTTGCATGCCGCAGATTGGGCCATTAGCGGTTGCGTTTCCGACGAGGGGGTTTGCCCGTGAACCAGAGACTGAAGCGTCTTAAATCCCGCGCCATGTTCACCTTCGTGGGCGGCGTGCTGGTCATCAATCCTGCCTTCGCACAGGACACGCAAGCCACGACAGCGCCCCAAGCGCAGCAAACGGCGCAAGCAACGCAAACGCAGCAGGCGGCGATGGACGAAGCCAAGACGCTCGACACGGTCGTGGTCACCGGCATCCGCAACAGCCTTAACCAGTCGATGGAGATGAAGCGCGAATCGGACGGCGTCGTCGATGCGATCAGCGCCGAGGACATCGGCAAGTTCCCCGACACCAACCTGGCCGAGTCGTTGCAACGCATCACCGGCATCTCGATCGAGCGCCGCGATGGTGAAGGCGCGCAGATCACGGCGCGCGGCTTCGGCCCGCAATACAACATGGTCACGCTCAACGGCCGCCAGATCCCCGGTGCCGATGCTTTTGGCGCGCCCGGACAGGTGCCCATCGGTGGTGTGGACGGTGGTACCCGCGCCTTCAACTTCGCCCAACTCGCCTCCGAGGCGATCACCACCCTTGCGGTTTACAAGACGGGGCAGGCCAACGTGCCCAGCGGTGGCATCGGCGCCACCATCGATATCCAGACCGACAGGCCGTTCAACCACATCGGCACGGTCGCCAGTGCGCAGGCAAAAGCGGTTTACGACGAGTCGCAGCCGTTCGAAAACGACATCACTCCAGAACTGTCGGGCATCTTCAGCTACACCAACGACGACAAGACCTGGGGCGTAGGCCTTTCGGCCAGCTACCAGAAGCGCAATGGCGGCTCGGTCCAGGCGACCGAGAATGCCTGGAACATCCAGCGCTGGACCGGTACCGAGCCGGCGCTTCGCGCCGACGCCACGGTAGTGAACGCGCCGGATATCGGCCAGCTCTACGGCATGCCCAACGATCTTCGCTATGCGTTCGCCGACTTCGAGCGCGAACGCATCAACGGCCAGGCCGTCGTGCAGTTCGCGCCGATCGACGCGGTGATGCTGACCCTCGACTACACCTACGCGACCAACGAAATCACCGAGGATCGCGGGGAGCAGACGATCTGGCTGCAGCGCGCCAACAGCTTCACCCATCTGGAGTTCGACACCAACGAGGCGGTGGCCACCCCGGTCTATCTGCGCGACATCGTCGGTGCCAAGGACTTCGGCTTCGAGCAACAGCACAACGAGCAGAAGTACAAGCTCGATTCGCTGGGCTTCAACGCCAAGTGGGACATCAACGACAGCTTCCGCCTGTCGTTCGATGGCCATGACACCACCTCGCGCAGTTCGCCGAACGATCCGCTGACCGGTGGCGGCGCCACCTACTTCAGCCTGGCCGGCACCAACAACTGCACCGTCGGCCCGTTCTGCGGCGGCAACTGGGCGCAGGAACTGCGGTTCAACTCGAGCCTGCCGATCGGCGCACGGACCTGGTACCCGAACTCGGCGGCCGCGGTGGCGGGCACCGGCGGAACGCTGAACCCGGACTTCCCGCCGGAGCAGCTCGGTTCGCAGGTGCTGCGCATCAACTATCAGAAGCAGGAGACTCAGATCAAGCAGGGCCGCGTCGACGGCGAATGGGATTTCGACGACGGCCGCTTCCAGTTCGGCGTCGATTCCTCGCGGGTGAAGATGACCCGCAAGCAGGCCACCGAGATGTACGCGACGCTCGGCGACTGGGGCGTGGCCAATGCCGGCAACGAACCCGGCATGGTTGCGCTGCTGAGGCCGACCAGCATCATCGGTCTGTTCGACGACTACAGCGCCAACGGTGCGGCACCGGGTGCATGGCGCGGCGACGCCAACGAGCTGGCGCAATGGGCGGCCGGCGCGTACGGCGCAAGCAACCGCTACAACCCGCAGCTGGCTGCCGACAACCGCATCGATGAGGATACCGACGCGGTGTACATGCAGGTGGACCTGGTGGGCGACCTGGGCGACATGACGACGCGTACCCGTATCGGTGTGCGTTACGAGCGGACAGACCTGACCTCGACCTCGACCGTGGCGATCCCCAATGCCATCCAATGGCAGGCAAACAACGATTTCCGCATCCTGCGATCGGATGTGCAGCAACCCTTCAGCGAAGACAACAGCTACAGCTTCATCCTGCCGAACCTGGACTTCAGCATCGACTTCACCGACGAGCTGAAGGGCCGCGCTTCGTTCAGCAAGACGATTGCACGTGCGCCGTACAGCAACCTCTACGCCGGTCCGACACCGAATCAGCCTACCGGTTCGATCCTGATCAACCCGTCCACCCGCGCCGGCGGCGACGCCCAGAACCCGGAACTGCAGCCGCTTGAGTCAGACAACCTCGACCTCGCGCTGGAGTGGTACTTCGCCGACGCCAGCTACGTCTCGGTGACGTACTGGAACAAGTCGGTGGACAACTTCATCGGTACCTCGGTGGTGCGCGAGCCGCTGTACGGATTGACGGATCCGACCTCCGGCCCGGACGCGCAGGCGGCGCTGGCGTTCCTGCAGAGTGCGACCTGCGTCGGGCAAGTCACCACGGCAGGCAACGACGTCGACGCGGCCTGCTCGGCCAACGACACCGCGCTGTTCACCGCGCTGGCGATGCTGCGCAACGAAGGGGCGACCGGCGGGTTGGGTGCCTACAACGGCAGCTCGGCGCAGGTGCTGCAGATGGAGAACGCCTTCGACCTGGTCGGTGAGGCCGACGATCCGCTGTACATGTTCGACGTCAACCGCCCGGTCAACCAGAACGCAGCCAAGCTGCACGGCTGGGAGCTCGGCGGCCAGTACTTCCTCGGCGATACCGGTTTCGGTGTGTTCGCCAACTACACCTTCGTCGATGGCGACGTCGGCTTCGACAACACGGTGATCGACCGCGACCAGTTCGCCTTGCTGGGCCTGAGCGACGCCGCCAACCTGATGCTGATGTACGAGAAGTACGGCTGGTCCGTGCGCCTGGCCTGGAACTGGCGTGATGAGTACCTGATCGCGGCCAACCAGAACGGTTCGAACCGCAATCCGTTCTACGTCGAGGAATACGACCAGTGGGACTTCAACGTGAACTACTCGTTCAACGACCAGTGGTCGGTAGGTTTCGAGGCGATCAACCTGACCGGTGAGGACGTGCGCTGGCACGGCCGCTCGGAGAAGCAGGTCATCAAACTGATAGACCAGAGCCCGCGCT
Source organism: Lysobacter sp. (assembly GCA_036525015.1). Classification (GTDB taxonomy): domain Bacteria; phylum Pseudomonadota; class Gammaproteobacteria; order Xanthomonadales; family Xanthomonadaceae; genus Lysobacter_J. The sequence continues at coordinate 7,941 of DATDBD010000406.1, read as the reverse complement.
ACATGGTGGGTGTCCGTTACAAGTTCTGAGGTTGAGCCAACCCCTCCCAGGTGGCAACAAGGTGGGACCGCTGCAGGCGCAGCGGTCCCTTTTTTCAAAGGCGCGTGCGCATTTGCGAAAACTTTTGCCTGAACCCGGGAAATTGTGTTCCTGAGTCTTCCGCACGCGGGCAGGACGCGCATAACATCGAGCGAACCGTCCATCGAACACGCCATGGCCCGATACGAACTGCTCAACAACGTTGCCCACAAAGACCTTCGCATCGTCACCCGGTTCGGCCGCGAATTTGGCGACGAGATCGGCATGGTGGCGGCGTTCCCGACCGAGTTCGCCGAGTTGCAGCGCGAGTACCCGATCTTCTTCCGCAAGGACGGCGAAGGCGGCCAATGGCAGGCCGTGGCGCTGCTGGGCTTCGACCAGAAAGAAAACCTGTTCCTGCAGGACGGGCGCTGGAGCGCCTCCTACCTGCCTGGCGCGGTGGCCCGTGGCCCTTTCCTGATCGGCTTCCAGGAACAGCGCATCGATGGCGAGCTGCGCCGCGAGCCGGTCATCCACGTCGACATGGAGCATCCGCGCATCGGCCAGGGCGAGGGTGAGGCGGTGTTCCTCCCGCACGGCGGCAACAGCCCCTACCTGGAGCACATCTCTTCGGTGCTGCGCGGCATCCGCGACGGCGTGGAGGGAGGGGCGGCGATGTTCGCCGAGTTCGACGCGCTCGGGCTGATCCAGCCGATGAAGCTCGACATGCAACTGGACGAGCGCCATCGCGTGAGCCTGGCCGGCCTGCACGGCATCGACCGCGAACGGCTGGCCGCGCTGGACGCCGGGTCGCTGCACCGCTTGCATCGCGCGGGCTACCTGGAAGGGGCCTATCTGATGCAGGCGTCGATGCAGAACCTGCGTCGACTGATGGCGGAGAAGCAGCGTCGGATTCGGCAGGAGGGAGAGGTCTGATGGTCGACGTGGGCGCCGCGGTCCGCGAGCTCGATGTCTCCGCCGCGGGCGCGCTGCCGATCGACGAACTGCTCGCTTCAGGACAGCCGGCGGTACTGCGCGGCCTGGCGCGCGACTGGGGGCTGGTGCAGGCCGGCTCGCGTTCCATGCACGAAGCGATGGACTATCTGCGCAGCTTCTATAACGGCCAGCCGGTGACCTATTCCTGGGGCGGGCCGGAGGTGTCCGGGCGGCCCTTCTACAATGCCGATTACACCGACCTGAACTTTGAAGTGCGGCGCAGCGGATTGGATCAGGTGCTCGACGAGATCGCCGCCCATGCCGGCGACGCGCAGCCGCCTACCTACTACGTCGCGTCGCTGTTGATCGACAGTCGCCTGCCTGGCATGCGCGAGGCGAACGATCTCGCCTTCGCCGCCCACGGCATGGACGTGCCACCGAGCATCTGGATCGGCAATCGGGTCACCGCGTCCTGTCACTACGATGCGCTGAGCAACATGGCCTGCTGCGCGGTCGGTCGCCGCCGTTTCACCCTGTTTCCGCCCGGGCAGATCGCCAACCTGTATCCGGGTCCGCTGGAGCCCACCCCAGGCGGGCAAGCGGTCAGCGTGGTCGACTTCGCCGATCCCGATTTCGAACGCTATCCGCGCTTCCGCGACGCGCTCGCCGTGGGCCAGAGCGCGGTGCTCGAACCGGGCGATGCGATCTTCATTCCGAGCCTGTGGTGGCACCACGTGCAGGCGCTGGAGCCATTCAACGTGCTGGTGAACTACTGGTGGAGCAGCATGCCGGCGCATGTTCCGACGCCGATGCATGCGCTGTATCACGCCATGTGGACGATCCGCGATCGACCGGAGCGGGAGAAGCAGGCATGGCGGGAGGTCTTCGACCATTACGTGTTCGGTCCGGCGGATCGCGCCGGCGAGCACCTGCCCGAGGCGGCGCGCAACGTCCTGGGCCCGATCGATGAAGGCCAGGCGCGGCAGTTGCGGGCGATGCTGATCGCCAAGCTCAATCGTTGAGCCGCCATACCGGCGAACATTTCGAAACCACGGGAGGGGGACCCAGGTGGAACAACACAAGATACGCAGGGTAGTGATCGCCGGCGGTGGCACCGCCGGATGGCTCGCGGCGACCGCGCTCACGCATCAGTTCCGTGAGCTGCTGGACGTGGTGCTGATCGAATCCGAGCAGATCGGCACGGTCGGCGTCGGCGAATCGACGGTGCCTCCGATCCGCAACTTCCACCGTTTCCTCCAGATCGACGAGCAGGAGTTCCTGCGAGAGGTTGCCGGCACCTTCAAGCTGTCGATCTCGTTCGAGAACTGGCGCCGCCAGGGCGAGCGCTACATCCACCCGTTCGGCATCACCGGGCAAAGCACGCTGGTCTGCGGCTTCCACCACTTCTGGCTGGACAGTCTGCGCCGGGGCATGCAATCGGATCTGGGCGACTTCTGCCTGGAAACCGTAGCCTCGCGCGGCGACCGCTTCGCATTGCCGCACTCCCCGCAAGTCAACTACTCCTACCATCTGGATGCGGGGCTGTACGCGCGCTTCCTGCGCGGCAAGGCTGAGAGCTACGGGCTCAGGCGCGTCGAAGGCAAGATCCGAGAAGTCAGGCAGAACGGCGAGTCCGGCTACGTCGAGGCGCTGGTGCTGGAAGACGGGCAAGTCATCGAAGGCGATCTGTTCATCGATTGCACCGGCTTTCGCGGCCTGCTGATCGAACAGACGCTGAAAACCGGCTACGAGGACTGGAACAACTGGCTGCCCTGCGACCGCGCGGTCACATTGCAGACCGAATCGGTCGGCCCGCCCGTGCCTTATACGCGCGCGATCGCACACGAGGCCGGCTGGCGCTGGCATATCGCGCTGCAGCACCGGGTGGGTACCGGACTGGTGTATTCGGGCCGCCACATGTCCGACGATCAGGCGCGCGAGAAGCTGTTGCGCGACGCCGCCGCACCGGTGATCCGCGAGCCCTGGCTGGTGCAGTTCCGGACCGGCCGCCGACTGAAGGCCTGGAACAAGAACGTGGTGTCGCTGGGCCTGGCCAGCGGCTTCATCGAACCGCTCGAGTCGACCAGCCTCCACCTGTCGATGACGTCGATCGTCCGGCTGATCGAGTCGTTCCCATTCGACGGTATTCCGCAGTCGCTGGTCGATCTGTACAACGCCACCGGTCGCGCGGAAATGGAGCACGTGCGCGACTTCATCATCCTGCATTACCACGCCAACCAGCGCGACGAACCGATGTGGCAGCAGTGCCGCCAGATGGAGGTGCCGGACTCGCTGGCGATCCGCCTGCGCGCATGGCGCGAACGTGCGCACGCCTGGCAGGGCGCGAACGAACTGTTCCGGGTGGATTCGTGGACGCACGTGATGTTGGGGCAGGGACTCATTCCCGAGCAGCACCATCCGTTGTCGCGGGGGCTGTCGGACGAGGACATGCGCAGGCTGTTGCCCGCGATCCGCAAGCCCATCGACGAAGCGGTCGCGCGCATGCCCTCGCAACAGGAGTTCATCGATCAGTACTGCAAGGCCGCGCCGGAGGTCTGGGCCACCAGGCGACCGGTGGTCCCGGCCTAGCGCTCCCTAGTGATCCCGGCCTAGCGATCCCGGCCTAGTCATACGCACCGGCTGCGCTGCGCGGAAGTCCCGGCAGGCAGCCACGGCAATGAATCAGCAGCGAGGTTGAATGTGGTGAACGGACGCAACTTCAGGCGTGTGGGCGGTGGCTTGCTGGTGACGGCCCTCGTATTGGCGCTGGGCGCTTGCTCGAAGCAGGACCAGCATGGCGCTGGCACCAAGGCGGATGAATCGCCCTGGCCCGAAGTGGCGTGGCCGTTGGCGCAGGACCCGGCGCTGGAAAAGCGCGTCGACGACCTGCTGGCAAGGATGACCGTGGAAGAGAAGGTCGGCCAGTTGGTGCAGGGCGACATCGCCAGCATCACGCCGCAAGACCTGCGCAAGTACCGCCTGGGTTCGATCCTCGCCGGCGGCAATTCCGACCCGGGCGCCCGTTACGACGCAGCGCCTGCGGAGTGGCTGGCTTTGGCAGATGCGTTCTACGAGGCGTCGATGGACACCTCGCAGGGCGGCAAGGCGATCCCGGTGCTGTTCGGCATCGATGCGGTGCACGGGCAGAGCAACATCGTCGGCGCCACGTTGTTCCCTCACAACATCGGCATGGGCGCGACCCGCAATCCGGACCTGCTGCGCCGCATCGGTGAGATCACTGCGCTGGAAACGCGCGTCACCGGCATGGAATGGGCCTTCGCGCCGACCGTGGCGGTGCCGCAGGACGATCGATGGGGCCGTTCCTACGAAGGCTACTCGGAGTCGCCCGAAGTCGTGGCCAGCTTTTCGGCGGCGGTGGTCGAAGGCCTGCAGGGCAAGGTCGGCACGCCGGCGTTCCTCGATGGTCGCCATGTGATGTCCTCGGTCAAGCATTTCCTGGGCGACGGCGGCACCACCAACGGCAAGGACCAGGGCAACACGCAGGTCAACGAAGCCGAACTGGTGCGCATCCACGCCGCGGGCTATCCACCGGCGATCGCCGCCGGCGCGCAGTCGGTGATGGCCTCGTTCAACAGCGTCAACGGCGTGCGCATGCACGCCAACAAGACGCTGCTGACCGACGTGTTGAAAGGGCGCATGCATTTCGGCGGTTTCGTCGTCGGCGACTGGAATGGCCACGGCCTGATCGAAGGCTGCACCGCCACCAACTGTCCAGCCACGATCAACGCTGGCCTGGACATGGCGATGGCGTCGGACAGCTGGAAGGGCTTTTACGAAAGCACGCTGGCGGCGGTGAAGGCGGGCACCATCCCGCAGGCGCGCCTGGACGACGCGGTGCGCCGTGTCCTGCGCGTCAAGTTCCGCCTGGGGCTGTTCGAAGCGGGCAAGCCCTCGCAGCGTGCGGTCGGCGGGAAATTCGAACTGCTGGGCGCGCCGGAACACCGCGCGGTAGCGCGCCAGGCCGTGCGCGAATCGCTGGTGCTGCTGAAGAACCAGGGCGGCGTGCTGCCGCTGCAACCCAAGCAGCGCATCCTCGTGGCCGGCGATGGCGCCGACAACGTCGGCAAGCAGGCCGGCGGCTGGACGCTCAACTGGCAAGGCACGGGCACCACGCGCGCCGATTTCCCCAATGCCGACTCGATCTACGAAGGCATCGCCCAACAGGCCAAGTCCGCCGGCGGCGAAGCGCAGTTGTCCATCGACGGCGCGTACAAGCAAAAGCCCGACGTCGCCATCGTGGTGTTCGGCGAGAATCCCTATGCCGAGTTCATGGGCGACATTCCCCATCTGCTCTACCGCCCCGGCAACGATGCCGACCTGGACCTCATCAAGCGCCTGAAGGGCGATGGCATTCCCGTGGTGGCCGTGTTCCTGAGCGGCCGTCCGTTGTGGATGAATCGCGAGATCAACGCGTCCGATGCCTTCGTGGCTGCCTGGCTGCCGGGCTCGGAAGGTGGCGGCATCGCCGACGTCCTGCTGCGCAAGCCCGACGGCAGCGTCCAGTACGACTTCAAGGGCAAGCTCAGTTTCAGCTGGCCGCGCACCGCGGCGCAGTACGCCAACAACGTCGGGCAGAAGGGCTACGACCCGTTGTTCGCGTTCGGCTTCGGCCTGACTTATCGCGACAATGGCGATCTCGCGCCGCTGCCGGAAGATTCCGGCGTCAAGGCCGGCCAGACCGAGGCGGGCACGTTCTACGCACGCGGGCAACTCGCCGACGGCATCGCGATGCGACTGTCCAACGCCGCGGGCCACACCATCCAGGTGACGACGCTGCCGGCGGCGCTGCCGGACGAGAGCCTCAAGGTCAGCGCGGTCGACCACCAGGCGCAGGAAGACGCGCGCCGCTTCGTGTGGTCGGGTGCGCAGATGGCCACGATGGCGCTGGCCACGCACGAGCCGCAGGACCTGTCGCGCGAGACCAACGGCGACGGCGTCCTGGTGCTGACGCTGCGGCCGGAGCAGGTGCCGGCCGGCGACATCTCGCTGGGCGTGGGTTGCGGCAGCGGATGCCGGGCCATGCTGCCGGTTCGCGACGCGCTCGCCGCCCTGCCGGCCGGCCAGTGGACCACGCTGGGCGTGCCGCTCAAGTGCTTCGCCCAGGCCGGCGCGGACACCCGCAAGCTGGACTCGGTGCTGCAACTGGAGACTGCCGGCAAGCTGCAACTGTCCATCTCGCGCGTGGAGCTGGGATCGTTGAACGAGGCCCAGCACACTCTGCCCTGCTCACGCTGATCGCCTGTGCCACCAGCGCCATCGGACCGGAACACAGCCGGTCCGATGGCGTGATCGCCTGACCTTTCACCCGATGGCGTGCGCCCCAATGGCGGGCTGCGTGATGGCGTGCTGCGCGATGGCGTGCTGCGTGATGGCGGGCTGCGTGATGGGGGGCTGCGTGATGGGGGGCTGCGTGATGGCGGGCTGCGTGATGGCGCGAGCCGGCCGCAACGACCACGGCCGTCTCGACCTCGCTGGCGCACGTTTGCTTGTCACTCAATTCGAGTGCCGGGTCGCGTTGCGTGTTGCCCGCCTCGTCGCCGGTCGCGCGCCCCCTGTATCCTGATCGCCCACGCGGCCCGGCAGCGCAGGGTCAAGCGGGCAAGCAGGCGGGTAACGGGCTTCGGCACGATTCCCTCGGAGATCGCAAGTAAAACAAAGAGTTACGTTTAATCATGCTGTTGATGATCGACAACTACGACTCCTTTACCTACAACCTCGTGCAGTACCTGCAGGCACTGGGGGCGGAAGTGAAGGTGGTCCGCAACGACGAGCTGTCGCTGGCCCAGATCGAGGCGCTGGCGCCCGAGCGCATCGTGATTTCGCCCGGCCCCTGCACGCCGCACGAGGCGGGCGTGTCGGTGGATGTGATCCGGCAGCTGGGCCAGCGCATCCCGACGTTCGGCGTGTGCCTGGGCCACCAGAGCCTGGGCCAGGCCTACGGCGGCGACGTCGTCCGTGCCAAGACCATCATGCACGGCAAGACCTCGCGCATCCGCCACGAAGGCAAGGGTGTGTTCGCCGGCCTGCCGGACGGCTACGAGGCCACGCGCTACCACTCGCTGGTGGTTTCGCGCGAGACGCTGCCCGATTGCCTGGAGATCACCGCCTGGACCGACAACGAGGACGGCACCTTCGATGAGATCATGGGCCTGCGCCACCGCGAACATCCCGTCGAGGGCGTGCAGTTTCATCCCGAGTCGATCCTGACCGAGCACGGCCACGCGCTGCTGAAGAATTTCCTGGAACGCTGACGGCCATGCCCATCACCCCCCAAGAAGCCCTGCAGCGCACGATCGAGCATCGCGAGATCTTCCACGACGAGATGGTCGAGCTGATGCGCATGATCATGCGCGGCGAGGTGTCGCCGACGATGACCGCGGCGATCCTCACCGGCCTGCGCGTGAAAAAGGAAACCGTCGGCGAGATCGCCGGCGCCGCCACGGTGCTGCGCGAATTCGCGCGGCCGGTGGTGGTGGCCGACCGCAGCAACCTGGTCGACATCGTCGGCACCGGCGGCGACGGCGCGCATACCTTCAACATTTCCACCGCCAGCATGTTCGTGGTGGCCGCGGCGGGCGCCAAGGTCGCCAAGCACGGCAACCGCAGCGTCTCGTCCAAGTCCGGCAGCGCCGATGTGCTGGAAGCGCTGGGCGCGGCGATCGAGCTGGAGCCCGAGCAGGTCGCACGCTGCATCGACGAGTGCGGCATCGGCTTCATGTTCGCGCCGGTGCACCATCCTGCGATGAAAGTGGTCGCGCCGGTGCGTCACGAAATGGCCGTGCGCACGATCTTCAACATCCTCGGGCCACTGACCAATCCGGCCGATGCGCCGAGCATCCTGATGGGCGTGTTCCACCCCGATCTGGTCGGCATCCAGGTACGCGTGCTGCAGGAACTGGGCGCGCAGCGCGCGCTGGTGGTCTGGGGCCGCGATGGCATGGACGAATTGTCGCTGGGCGCCGGCAG
>DATDBD010000405.1:0-3413 GCA_036525015.1 Lysobacter sp. | reverse complement strand
TCGCCTGCTGGTGGAGCTGCTGGCGCAGGACTACCCCCTCGACCATGGGGTGATCGCCTACGAAGCTGCTACTCTCCCGATCACGACGCCGCGGACGGAGGGGATGCCGCTATCCGCGATCGTCGATGCCGACCTGACGCTGCAGACCACGCTGGTGATTCCGCCGGCCCGACCCCTGCAGCGCAACCAGTCGATGCTCGACCGTCTGGCCGCACTCGACAGTGAGGCCGCACGGGGCGAGCCACTGCTTCAGTAACCGCAACACTTCGTCTTGTACGCATAAGGGGAATGCAGCATGTCCGAGGTCATCCGTTTTCTTGAAAGCATGGGCCGCAATCCGGCCATCACGGCGGGTGAGTTCGCCGCCAGCGTGGCCGCGCTGGAGGTCGATGATGCGCACAAGCAGGCGCTGCTGCAGCGCGATGCAACCTCGCTCAACGACCTGCTGGGCGGTCGCGAGCGGATGATGCTGTCGCAATGGGCGCCGGACTCCGAGCCGCAGCGAAAGGACGATGACCAGGAAGGCGGCGAGCCTTCGCAGGATCCGACGCCGGATTCCGACGAGGTCAACTGACCCTCGGGTTATTTAGTCATGTACAGGCTGCTGTCCTGGTTGATCTTCGCCAGCCTCTGCCTGGCGCTTGCTCCGGGCAATGCCGCGACTTCGGTCGCGGCATTGCTGAGCGAGGCCGAGACCGTGCGCAGCTCCGATCCGGAGCGTTTCCAGCGCCTGTTGGGTCAACTGGAAGCCGCCAACGGCAAGGCGACGGCGCCGCAGCGCGACCAGATCGCCTATCTGCACGCTTATCAGCAGTCGTACGTGGGCAATTACGACGTCGCCATTCCGGCGTTGCGACGCCTGGCGACCGGGGCGAGCACGGTGGAAACGCGGTTCCGCGCCGGTGCGTTGATGGTCAACGGTTATGCGGTCACACGCCAGTTCGCCGAGGGTCTGCGCCAGCTCGAGCAGACATTGGAGCTGGTCGAACGGGTCAAGGATCCGGACCTGCGCATGCACGGCTTTGGCGTGGCGGCGGTGATGTACAACGAGATCGGCGAATACCACCTGGGCCTGCAGTACGCCGAGCGCATTCTCGCCGCACCTACGAATGGGCGTGCGCGCTGTTTCGCCGGACAGTACCGGGTGGAAGCGTTGTGGCGCCTGAAGCGTCTGCCCGACGACGATGCCCTCGTTCGAGGCGCCATCCAGGATTGCGTCAGCGAAGGTGAAGCCGTAATCGCCAATCTGGTGCGTGCCACGCTGGCGCGAAAGTGGGCGGCACGGGGGCAGGGCGACAAGGCGATCGCTTTGCTCGACGATCACCTTCCCGAGGTGGAATCCACGCGCTACGCCCGCCTGATCGGCGAAGTGCATTCCCTGCTGGCCGAGCTGCTGCTCACCAGGGGCGAACTGGCCGAAGCGGATCTGCATGCGCGTGCGGCGATCAGTCACGGTCCATCCATGCCGCACTCGCAGCCGCTGGTGGCCGCCTACAAGGTGCTGTACGAGATCGCCAACCGCCGTGGCAACGCGAGCGAAGCGTTGAGTTACTACCGCCGCTACGCCGACGCCGACAAGGCCTACCTCAACGACGTCAAGACGCGCGAGCTGGCCTATCAGTTCGTGCGCCAGGAAACCGCGCAGAAAACCCAGCAGATCGAACTGCTGAACCGCCAGAACCAGGTGTTGCAGCTGCAGCAGCGCGTGGCCAAGCAAAACGCGCAGAACACCCGGCTGGTGGTCCTGCTGCTGTTGCTCGTGGTGGCCGTGCTCGGATACTGGGCGTCCTGGATCAGGCGCCGGCAGCAGTCGCTGCGCCGGTTCGCCGAGACCGATGCGCTGACCGGCGTCAGCAATCGCCACCATTTCACCCAGTGCGCCGAACAGGTGCTGGCGCAGTGCGCGAAGAACCGCGAGCAGGTCGCGCTGGTGATGTTCGATCTCGACCGTTTCAAGGAGATCAACGACACCTACGGCCATGCGACCGGCGACTGGGTGCTGCGCGAGGTCGCCGAAAACTGCCGCGGCTTCTGCCGTGCCATCGACTACATCGGCCGGCTCGGCGGCGAGGAGTTCGCGTTCCTGCTGCGCGGCTGCGACCTGGCGGCGGCGACGCGCCTGGCCGAGGACTGCCGTCTGCGCCTGACCCGCATCGACACGCGTCCGAGCGGGCACACCTTCACCGTGACGGCCAGCTTCGGCGTCAGTGCGACCGCGTCGTCCGGCTATGGGCTGGACGTGTTGATCTCGCACGCCGACCGCATGCTCTACCGTGCCAAGCGCGAAGGCCGCAACCAGGTGCGCGCCTTCACGATGGACTTGCCGCTGTTCGACACGCCGCGCGTGGACGCGGCCGCCGCAGGGGAAGCCTCGCATTCCGCGGTCGCGGTGGGTTCTTCCGCGTCCTGATTCGCCCAGGCATCGCCGGCGGCGGTAGAGTTCCTGCATGAATGCCGCCGTGGCACCCGTGACCATTCCTTCCGAGCAGCAGGCCGCCATCGAAGCGGCCTACGCCACGCCCCCGCGCGCTTACCACCACTACGGACACGTCCAGGACGTGATGCGCCACTACGACACGGTGGCGGCTGGACCTGGATGGAAGCAGCCCGCCGAGGTCTATCTGGCGGTGCTGTACCACGACGCCATCTACCAGCCCGGTCGCAACGACAACGAGGCGCGTTCGGCCGAGTTGGCGCGCGAACACATTGCGCGCTGGTTGCCTGGCGTCGATGCCGCACGCGTGGCCGCGTTGATCGACCTCACCTCGCGCCACGGACGTGTCGCCGCCGAAGAGGTCGATGAGGACGCAGCGTTGTTCCTGGATTGCGACATGGCGATCCTCGGCGCCGAACCGGCCGTGTTCGATACCTACGATCGCGGCATCGCCGCCGAGTACCGGGGGCATGTGCCCGGCTGGTTGTACAAGCTCAATCGCCGGCGCTTCCTCAAGGGATTGCTGGCGCGCGAACGCATCTTCCTCAGCGAGTTCTTCCATGCGCGGCTGGATGCGCGGGCGAGGCGCAATCTGCGGCGGGCGGTGACCGAGAAGCGATAGGGTTCGCGGAATTCCCCCTGTCCCTTGCGCTTCGCATGAGCGTGATGCACGGATCCTTAAAATCGACCGATCCGACAGAGAAACGGCCTCATGACCTTTATCCGCCCATGGCCCGCGGCCGTCGTCTCGCTCGCGCTCGCGATGGCCGTCCCGTTCAGCGAAGCAAAGGAGCCCGTCGTGACCCTGACCCTGACCTCGCCCGCGTTCACCGAGTCGGCGTCGATCCCTTCGCGTCATACCTGTGATGGCCAGGACGTATCGCCGCCGCTGCAGTGGTCGGGTGTGCCGTCGAACGCCCGCAGCCTGGTACTGATCGTCGACGACCCGGACGCACCCGATCCGGCTGCGCCCAAGCGG
>DATDBD010000404.1:0-3102 GCA_036525015.1 Lysobacter sp. | reverse complement strand
GTGTTCGGTTTCGACACCGAGTACATGGAAGGCGGCACGGTGTTCAACGAATACCGCATGTACGACAGCTTTGGCGCGCGCCAGGGGCAGTGGGCCAGCGGCCTGCGCAACCTGTGGCACGTTTCGCCTGCGCTGACGTTGCAGACGGGGTTCGAGCAGCTGCAGGTACTCGATGGCCAAGGCCAGGAGTCGACCGCCGCAACGCTGGCGGCCGAATGGCGCCCGGACGAGTTGTGGCTGGTCAATGGCCGGTTGGAGTGGCTCCGCACCGACGCGATCAATGTCGAAAGCGTCGGCGGCCTGCCCACGCAAAGCTGGCTGTCGCAGGGTTACGACAGCTGGCTGTCGACGTTCACCGTCGCGCGCAAGCTCAACCGCGACTGGACCGTGCTGGCGCGCAACTACTACCTGCTCAATGACTACGACGGCGATCGCGAGAACAGCTACGAGGATCGTGCGCAGGTCGGCTTCGCCTACCGCGACACCGACACCAACCGCGTCAACGTGCTCGGCAAGTACGAGTACTGGACGCGCCGCGACCGCAGCGTCAGCGAGTGGACGCGGGACGACGACCTGTTGTCGATGAGCGAAGGCTACGACAAGCACGTCGCCAGCGTGCACGCGGACTGGCACCCGAACCGGGTGTGGTGGCTGACCGGGCGCGTGGCCGGCAAGCGCCAGACCGATTACTTCCAGGCCGAGAGCGACCAATACACCGCCTACCTCGCCGGCATGCGCGCGACCTACGACCTCAGTGAGCGCTGGGACCTGAGCGCGATGGGCTACCAGATGTGGAGCCCCGGCGGCGCGCGTCAATACGCCCTGGGCGCCGAGGTTGGCTACCTGCTGACGTCGAACCTGTGGTTGTCGGCCGGCTACAACGTGCGCGGCTTCCGCGATGACGACCTCACCGGCGGCGAATACACCAACGACGGCGCGTTCCTGCGTCTGCGCTTCAAGTTCGACGAAACCTTGTTCGACCGCAACAACCCCGCCGTCAACAGGGCCTTGCCGCGATGAGCCGCAGGACCACGCCCTCGCACCGATCGGCCGACCCGATGGCCACGAACTCTCCAGGCATGAACGCTATGAATGACAACCACACTCTCCCGTGCACGCGCGCTTCGCTTCGTCTGCTGCGCCGACCTGTAGCGAGATACGCGCTGGTAGTGGCGGTGGTTTCCGTGATGGCAATCGGCGCACGCGCACAGGAGTCGCAGGAGTCGCTAGTGCCTCCACGCGACCGCATCAGCCAGGCCGCCATTCACGCCGATCACGATACGTTCCAGGCGACGCAGGGACGGATCCAGGCGCTCAACGACAAGGGAATTCAGGTCGACAACTACCACCTGGCCAAGGCCCAGTGCTGGCTCGACACCAGCTTCCACGAATACACGCGCAACGACCGAGGCGGATATCCGCAGGCGGCGTTGGATGAAGCAGTCAAGCTCATCGCCGCGCTCGAGGAAAACCGCGATCCGGGCTGGGAAACGCCGTTGGTCAATGGCGCCGAGAAGCTGCGTGACGACCTTTGGGCCAAGTACGACACGTTGCGGCAGCAGCCGGGTTTCGAGTGCGCAGCCCAGGCCACGGCCTGCGCCGAGGTCGAACTGGTGCATGCAGGCAACGAGATCCACGACGGCGGCTGGCGTCACGCCAAGCCCTACATCCAGATCGCCGAAGACCTGGTTGCGAAGGCCGAGCTCCAGGCAGCCGACTGCAACAAGCCGGATCCGCAACCGCAAACCGAGCAGTTCGATCTGTCGGCCGATGCCTTGTTCAAGTTCGACCGCGGCGACCTCGCTGGTTTGTTGCCGGAAGGCAAGGGCAAGCTCGACGAGCTGGCGCAGCACCTCGATCGCGTGTACGCCCAAGTGGATCGAATCCGCCTGGTCGGTCACACCGACCGCCTCGGCACCGATGCCTACAACCAGAAGCTGTCCGAGCAGCGCGCCTGGACCGTCAAGCAGTACCTGCAGGACCGCGGCATCAGCGCGCCGATCCAGACCACCGGGCGTGGCGAAAGCGAACCCACGGGCAACACCGGACAGTGCAAGGGCGAACGTGTCAACGCTGCGCTGACCGCATGCCTGCAGCCGGATCGCCGGGTCAGCGTGGAAATCGTCGGTACGCGGCGTAAGGCCGAGTCGGGCGGGAACGCTCAGTAAAGCGTCCCCGCAAACAACGCCCAGTAACAGTGTTGAGAGCACGCGTGAGGGTCCGCCGACATGGCGGCCCTCAGGCCGAGCCGATGCAACCATCAGGTCAGTGATCACATGCGAGTTTCCTTGATAGCCATCTCCAGCAGCGTCCGAGCCCTGGGCCAGGCGCTTAACAGCGATCGCGAGCGGTCAGGTCGGACGTCCGGCAACGCGGATGCACCGGTCGTTCGTGGAAGGGACGAGAGGCGCGCGATGCTTGTGAAGGGACCTGGGGCGACCGCGGATGCGGCACGCATCCAAAGGATGGCGTCGCGAGCATGGATCGCTGCGTACAAGCGCGGCGCGTGCACGATGCTTCTGGCCCTGGCGGCGTGGGCGCATGCACCGATGGCGAATGCCACGATCACGGCCGGTAACGTTACGCCCACAGAGACCGGCAACGGCGGCTGCTCACTCGATAGCAGCACCGCAGATCTGAACGTCTGCACCAACGCCGACATCACCTACAAGTTCGAGCGATCGACCAAAGGAAAACCCGACACGGCCGTGCAATACGTCAGCACGCTGCCCCAAGTGGGCGGCGTCACAGTGGCCGTGTGGAAAGCGCTTCCCCCCGAATGCACGGGGCCGGGCAGTGGCATCACTGATGGTGGACGGACGCTGACCTGCAACATCCCCGGTCCGATTCCGGCCGGTACGGATTTCACCTTCGCCCAGGCGACGGTCCTGGGCACGGCGCCGAACGGCACAACGATTCCAAACCCCATCACGACGTTCAGTTCGCCGGAGACGGCGGCGCCCGTGCCGGCTACGCCGATTTCCGGGCCTGTGACTGTCTTGGCCAAGCCCCAGTACGATCTGCACAAGCACGGTTTGCGCACCATTGCCTATCCAGGACCCAATGGCGAGCCGGGTTATCTGCTGGTCTACGACATCAGCC
>DATDBD010000403.1:0-5487 GCA_036525015.1 Lysobacter sp. | reverse complement strand
GGTGAAGCCCGAACGCAGGTACAGCTTCTTCGCCGCGTCCATGCCGCACAGGGTTTCCAGATAGCAACGACGGAATCCGAATGCACGCGCGGCATCGAGGCAGCGCGCCATCATCGCGGCGCCGGCGCCCAGGCCGCGCGCCTGCGGGAGGAAGTACATCTTGCGCAGCTCGCAGGTATCGCCATCGCCGCCGGACAACGGCGCCACGCCGCCGCCGCCGACCACCACGCCATCGCTTTCGACCACGAAGTACGCGCTGCGGGGCGCGGAGTAGGCCCGATGCATCCAGTCGACTTCAGGGTCGTTGATGGCGAAACCATCACCGACTGCGCCGAACTCGGGCATCACCTCGCGGATGACGGCGGCGACCGCCGCTTCGTCGCGCGGTTCGATCGGACGGATGAGATAGTTCGACATGGTGCGGATGCCCATCGTTGCCTGGTCTGCAAGGCAATGATGATAGCGGGCATCACAGCATCGCTGGAATGCTCGGACCCTTGGTCGGCGTCGGCGCCAGGCAGTACTGGTGGAACGCTTCGGGTAGCAACCCGGCGGAGAACAGGAAGCCCTGTCCGATTTCCACTCCCAGATCGAGCAGGAACCGCCGTTGCTGTTCCGTTTCCACGCCCTCGGCGACCAGCCCGAGCCCGAGGCTGCGGGCGATGCCGGTGACGGCCTGGCACACCGCGACGTCGGACTGGTTGTGCGGCACGCCCTGCACGAACAGCTGGCTAAGCTTCAGCCCGTGGATGGGCAGGCGGCGCAGGTAGTTCAACGCGCTGTAGCCCTCGCCGAAATCGTCGATGGTCAGCACCACGCCCAGCTCGCGCAGGACGGCGAAAGTGCGCAGGGTATCGGGCACGTCCTCGATCAGCACGCGCTCGGTGAACTCCAGTTCCAGCGCATGGCCGGGCAGGCCGGATTCGGACAGGGCGGCCGCGACGCTGCTGGCCAGGTCCTCGCCCAGGAATTGTCGGTACGACACATTGACCGCGACGCGCTCGATATCGAGCCCGTCGTCGCGCCAGCGGCGCATCTGCTTGCACGCCTCGCGCAATACCCATCCACCGATACCGACGATGTCGCCAGTGGTCTCGGCATGGTCGATGAAGCGCGAGGGGCGCATCTCGCCCAGAGACTGGTTGCTCCAGCGGATCAATGCCTCGGCCGACACGACGGCGCCGTCGGTCAGTCGCACCTGCGGCTGGTAGACGAGGTGGAACTCCTCGTTGCCGACCGCGCGGCGCAGGTGCGTTTCCAGTTGCAGGCGGTGCAGCTGCTGTTCGGCCAGCTCGGGCGTGAACGACTGCCAGCCATTGCGGCCGCGACGTTTGCTGTCGTACATGGCCACGTCCGCGCTCTGGATCAGTTGTTGCGAGCGCAATCCGTCGATCGGCGACTGGGCGATGCCGATGCTGGCGGTGATGCTGAACTCCTCGCCGTCCATGCGGAAGCTGTCGGCGAAGATGTCCAGGATGGCGTCGGCCAGCTGTTCGGGGCGCTGCGGCTGGGCGCCGCAATCGCACACCACCAGGAATTCGTCGCCGCCGAACCGGGCGATCAGGCCCTCGCTGCCGACCGCGCGCTGGATGCGTCGTGCCGCCGATGCGAGCAGGCGATCGCCCGCGGCGTGGCCGAGAACGTCGTTGACCACCTTGAAGCGGTCCAGGTCGATGTAGAGCACAGCCAGCGTCGAACGGCACGGATCGTCCAGGCGGATTTCGAGCTCGTGCAGCACCGCATCGCGGTTGAGCAGGCCGGTCAGTGGATCGCTGCGTGCCTGTACGCGCAGGCTTTCGTCAGAACGGCGCCGCTCGGTGATGTCCTGCAGCGTGCCGGTGATGCGTGAGCCGATCGGGTTGCCGGGCTCGGCCTCGCCGATCACGCGCACCCAGAACGTCGGTCCTTCCATCTGCTGGCCCTGCAGTTCCAGGTCGAAACTGCGTCCGAACGACACCGCCTGGTCGAACGCGACACGCAGCCGGTGACGATCGGGATCGAGCAGGCAGGCGAGCATCTCCTCGACCGTTTCCGGTGCCGGGTGCGCGCCCAGGATGTGCCGCGCCTCGGCGGTCAGGTAGAGATGGTCACGGCCGGTGTCCCACTCCCAGCCGCCGATATGGGCCAGCGCCTGGGCGCGGTCGAACAGGGCGCTGTCGCGCTTGAGTTCGGTGACATCGGTAAACAGCGAGAGCACTTGGTGCGGGCGGTCGCTGCCTGCGGCGAACTGCGGAACGCTGGTCACCGACATCCAGCGCAGCCGGCGCAGGCGGCAGTTGTAGAAACCCAGCACGGTGCTCGCCGAGACGACGCCGGTGTGAAGCGCCCGTATCGAAGGCAGTTCCGATTCGGCCAACTCCCGGCCGTTCTCGTCGTACACCTTCCAGCGTTCGGGCCGCAGCTCCTCATCCAGGCTAAGGCCCGCTTCGACCTCGAACATGCGGATCGCGGCCGGGTTGGCGTAGACGATGCGCTGTTCGGCATTGCGAACCAGGATGCCGCGGTCGAGGGTTTCCATCAGCTCGCGGTAGCGCAGTTCGGCATCGCGGCGACCGCTGAGATCGCGCGCGACGGCGACGATGCAACGCTCGCCCTCGTGCTGGAATGCCGCCGAATGCACCTCGACGGGAAAGCGCGTGCCATCCCCGCGCATGTTGGTGGCGTCGACCACGTAGGTATCGCCCCGGTTGAGCGCGTCGTGCACCGGCGCCATGTGGTCGCGCGGCAATTCGGGGTTCAGCACATGGATCGGTTGGCCGACGATCTCCTCCGGTGGCCGCCGGTAGGCGGCCATGCCGGCCTTGTTGAGATCGAGCACGGTGCCGTCCCAGGCGATGATGCTGACTGGATCGGGCACGGCATCGAACAGGGCGCGGTAGTTCTGGTGGGCCGTCCGGGCCTCCTGCGCGAGCACCAGCAGCGCGTCGCGCGCTCGCTCGATCACGGCACGTGCGGATGCCGACAGGGCCGGGTCGAGCAGGGATTGTTCCAATGCCGCAAGCGTCGCTGCCGTCTCCTGGCTGGAGGGTTGGGGCAGGGCCGACGCGGGCGGCTTCTGGTTCATGACGCGGCGAGCGCCTTGCCGACCTTGCTGCCGGTTTCGCGGCCCAGCAGGCCGGCGAGCCAGCGCCCGGTTTCGGCGAGCCCGGGCAGATCCACGCCGGTCTCGATGCCGAGCCCGTGCAGCATGTACACCACGTCCTCGCTGGCGACATTGCCGCTGGCGCCCCTGGCATACGGGCAGCCGCCGGTGCCGGACACCGCCGAATCGACCACCGCCACGCCTTCTTCGAGGCAGGCGAGGATATTGGCCAGTGCCTGGCCATAGGTATCGTGGAAGTGCACGGCCAATGCACTGATCGGGACTTCCTGCGCCACCGCCAGCAACATCGCCTTGGCCTTGGCGGGAGTGCCGACGCCGATCGTGTCGCCTAGCGAAATCTCATAGCAGCCCATCTCGTGCAATGCACGCGCCACGCGCACCACGTCGGCCAGCGGCACTTCGCCCTGGTACGGACAGCCGAGCACCGTGGACACGTAGCCGCGCACGGCCACGCCGTCGGCGCTGGCGCGCTGCATCACCGGCGCAAAGCGTTGCAACGACTCGTCGATGCTGGCGTTGATGTTCTTCTGGTTGAACGCCTCAGACGCCGCGGTGAACACCGCGATCTCCTCGACACCGACTGCTCGGGCGCGCTCGTAGCCCTGCTCGTTGGGCACCAGGACCGGATAGCGGACCTCGGGCTGGCGGGAGATGCCGGCGAACACTTCGGCGGCATCGGCCAACTGCGGTACCCACTTCGGGCTGACGAAGCTGGTGGCCTCGATGCTGCGCAGCCCGGTCGCCGACAGCCGATCGATCAGCGCGATCTTGTCGACCGTGGCGATCTGGGTCTTTTCGTTCTGCAAGCCGTCCCGGGGACCGACTTCGACGATGCGCACGAAGCTCTTCATGAGGCCAGCGTCACCAGCACGGCGTCGGCTTCGACGAAATCGCCACCGGCCGCGCGCACTTCGGCCACTGTGCCGGCGCGCGGTGCCTTCAGGCTCAACTCCATCTTCATCGCTTCGATCACCATCAGCTCCTGTCCGGCCTCGACCGGATCCCCTGCGGCGGCCCGGACCACCACGACCCGCCCCGGCATCGGCGCGATCACCTGGTTGCCGGCACCGGCGCCGGTGCTCTGTTCGTGACGATACATCGGCACCGACTGCAGGCGCAGCCGACGATCGCCGTCATGGACCACGATTTTTCCCTCATCCCCCAGCAACGTAAAACGCATTGATTTCCCGTCAACCCGCAGGCTGAGGACGTCCCCGTTCAGGCGCGCGCCCTCGACCTGGCGGATCTGGCCGCCATGTTCGAGGCGGTAATCGCCGTCGCTGCCTTGGGCGTGGACCTCCAGGCGCTGTTCGCGCGCCAGGAAAGCCAGGCTGCGGCGGCTGCCGTGCCCCAGCCGCCAGCCGTCGGCGATGGCCCAGGGGGAGGTGGGGTCCTGGGACCGCGTCGCGCGCTGCCGGGTCTGGCGTTCCTGTGCCAGCAACTGGGCCACGGTGGCGGCGATGAGCAGTTCCTCGTGGTCGTCGCCCGGGGCGGGCATGAACTCGTCGAGGCTGCGATCCAGGTAGCCGGTGTCGATGGTCCCGGACACGACGGCCGGATGCCGGGCCAGACGCTCCAGGAATTCGATGTTGGATTTCGGGCCGGCGATGTCGCACCCGGCCAGCGCCGCGCGCAGGCGCGCCAGGGCGCGCGGGCGGTCGGCATCGTGGACGATGAGCTTGGCGATCATCGGGTCGTAGAAGATCGTGACCGTGTCGCCCTCGACCACGCCCGAGTCGACGCGCACGCTTTGGGAATCCTGCGCGGGCAGGCGAAGCCGTTCCAGCTTGCCGGAACCCGGAAGGAAGCCGGCTTCGGGATCCTCCGCATACAGCCGCACCTCGATGGCGTGGCCGTTCTGCGCGATGGCATCCTGCGGCAGCGGCAACGGCTCGCCGGCGGCGACGCGCAACTGCCATTCGACCAGGTCCAGGCCGGTGACCATCTCGGTCACCGGATGTTCGACCTGCAGGCGCGTGTTGATCTCCATGAAGTAGAAACCGCCGTCCTGACCGACGATGAACTCCACCGTGCCCGCGTTGACGTAATCGATCGCGCGCGCGGCCAGCACCGCCGCGGCACCCATCGCTTCGCGCAGTTCGGCCGTGAGGAACGGCGAGGGCGACTCCTCCAGCACCTTCTGGTAGCGGCGCTGCGCCGAGCATTCGCGCTCGTTGAGGTGGATGGCATGGCCGTGTGCGTCGGCGAAGACCTGGATCTCGATGTGGCGCGGGCGCTCGACGTAACGCTCCAGCAGCACGCGATCGCGACCGAACGCACCGGCCGCTTCGCGCTGGCAGCTGTGCAGGTTGGTCATGAACTCGCCGGAGTTGCGCACGATGCGCATGCCCTTGCCGCCGCCGCCGTGGGCGGCCTTGATCATC
>DATDBD010000402.1:0-2934 GCA_036525015.1 Lysobacter sp. | reverse complement strand
CGCCCGCTGTGGCCGTCGCCCGGACGGTCCTGGAGAACGTCATGCCGCAACCTGCCATGTCCGCTGCGTCCGTTGCCGACACCACGGCGGTCGATCGTCGTCCGCGCCTGATCGCGCAGCTGAAGGACCTGTTCGAGGACGTGGCGGGATTCGACATGGCCGACGCCGAAGCGGACGCCAATTTCATGGAACTGGGCCTGGACAGCCTGATGCTGACGCAGGTCGCGCTGCAGCTGGAGAAGGCTTTCGGAGTGAAGGTCAGCTTCAGGCAGCTGATGGGCGAATGCGCGAGCCTGGGCCGGCTCGCCGGCATGATCGACGCGCAGTTGCCGCCGGAAGTCGCCGTGCCGGCGCCGGCAGCGATGCCGCCATCGCCTTCGCTCGCCATTGCCGCGCCGGTTGCGGCGCAAGGCGTGCCGGTGATGGCCGGGGATGGCGATTTCGCCCGCCAGGTGATCGCCCAGCAGATGCAACTGATGGCGCAGCAGCTCGCGCTACTGAGCGGCAACGTGGCGGTCGCATCGGCGCCCCTGCAGCAGGCAGCTGTGGCGCAGGCGCCCGTGGCGCAGGCCATGGCACCGGCGGCGCCTTCGCCGTCCGTCGAGACCCCGGTGCAGCCTTCCACGCAGGCGACGGCGAGCGACGAGGAAGCCGCGCTGGCCCACACCAAGTACGACGTGAAAAAGGCCTTCGGCGCCATCGCACGGATCGACAACCACGCGACGATCGAACTCAGCGAGCGCCAGCGCGCCAGGCTCGACGACTTCATCGCGCGCTACGTTTCGCGCACGCGCAAGTCCAAGGAGTACACGCAGGCGCACCGCGGGCACATGGCCGATCCGCGCGTGGTCAACGGCTTCCGGCCGCTGACCAAGGAGATCGTCTACCAGATCGTGATCGAGCGCTCCAGGGGATCGCACATGATCGATCTGGACGGCAATGACTACGTCGACGCGCTCAATGGCTTCGGCATGAGCCTGTTCGGGTGGCAGCCGGAATTCGTGCTCGACGCGATCCGCGCGCAATTGGAACTCGGCTACGAGATCGGCCCGCAGCATCCGCTGGCGGGCGAGGTGGCCAAGCTGGTCTGTGAGGTCACCGGGCATGACCGCGCCGCGCTTTGCAATACCGGCTCGGAGGCGGTGCTGGGCGCGCTGCGCATCGCGCGCACCGTCACCGGACGCAACACGGTGGTGCTGTTCACCGGCTCCTACCACGGCATCATCGACGAGATGATCGTGCGCGGCACCAAGAAGCTGCGCGCGGTGCCGGCGGCACCGGGCATCCTGCGCAACACGGCCGAGAACGTGCTGGTGCTGGACTACGGGACCGAAGAGTCCATGCAGATCATCCGCGACCGCGCCAGCGACATCGCAGCCGTGCTGGTGGAGCCGGTGCAGAGCCGGCGTCCCGACTTCCAGCCGCGCGAGTTCCTGCGCGAGTTGCGCCAGGTCACCGCCGATGCCGGCGCACTGCTGGTATTCGACGAGGTCGTCACCGGCTTCCGTGCCCATCCCGCAGGCGCACAGGGCCTGTTCGGCATACAGGCCGACCTGGCCACGTACGGCAAGGTGGTCGGCGGTGGCTATCCGATCGGCGTGATCGCCGGCAAGCGCGACTACATGGATGCGCTCGACGGCGGGCACTGGCAGTTCGGCGACGACTCCGTGCCGATCGTGGGCGTGACGTACTTCGCCGGCACCTTCGTGCGCCATCCGCTGGCGCTTGCCGCCGCGCACGCGGTGCTGCTCCATATCAAGGAGCACGGGGCCACGCTCCAGCAGTCGCTCAATGCGCGCGCCACCGCCATGGTCGAGGAACTCAATGCGTTCTGCGCGGACCGTGGCGCACCCATCGAGGTCCGGCACTTCGCCTCGGTGTGGAAGACATTCTTCCTCGAGGACCACCCGCTACAGGACCTGCTGTTCGCGATGATGCGCAGCCGCGGCGTGCACATCCTCGACAACTTCCCTTGCTTCCTGACCACGGCGCATTCCGACGCCGACATGCAGCGAATCATCTCAGCGTTCAAGGAATCGGTAATCGAGTTGCAGGAGGCCGAATTCCTGCCCAGGCACAGCGCGACACCGCACACGGTGATGGACGCGGAGCGCCCGGCGGTGGCCGGCGCACGGCTCGGACGCGACCCGGACGGGCGCCCGGCGTGGTTCGTGCCCAATCCGGAGCAACCGGGCAAGTACCTGAAGGTCGGGGGGTGATCGCCGTGCAGCCGTCACCGCAGAACCCGGTCGATTACGATCCCTTCGCCGAGGGCACGCTGGCGCGCGTGGTGCCGACCACAGAGCCGCAGCGAGAGATCTGGCTGGCAGACCAGCTTGGCCCAGACGCATCATTGGCCTTCAACGAGTCCGCGCGCATGCATCTTCGCGGCGTGCTCGACATCGCGGCCCTGCGCGCGGCGCTGCAGGAGCTGATGAGCCGGCACGACGCCCTGCGTTCGAGCTTCGGCCCGGATGGCGAAACGATGTGCGTCCTCGATGCGGTCAAGCTGCAGATCGACGAGCGCGACCTGTGCGCACTGGACAACCAGGAACGCACGCAGCTGGTCGAGCGCCGGTTGCGTCTGGCGGTCGATACGCCGTTCTCGCTGGAGCACGACCGCCTGTTTCGCGCCGAACTATTGCGCCTGGCGCCCGACGAGCATGTCCTGATCCTCACCGCGCACCACATCGTCTGCGACGGCTGGTCGTGGTGGGTGTTGGTGCAGGAGTTGGGAACGCTGTACGCAAAGCACTGCGGGGCCGCCGCCAAGGAGTTGCCCGTCGCCGAGAGTTTCGCGGACTACGCGCTCGCACAGAGCACGGATCCGCACCCGGTGCTGGCCGAGGACGAGCGCTACTGGCTGTCGCGCTTCAGCGGCGAAGTTCCGGTGCTCGAACTGCCGAGCGACCGTCCACGGCCGGCGCGCCGCAG
>DATDBD010000401.1:0-3241 GCA_036525015.1 Lysobacter sp. | reverse complement strand
GGGCGTCGTGCAGCCCAGCGCGTCGGTCAGGATGGTCGACGCCAGATCGTTGTGCGTGGTCATGTACGAAACCACGCCGCCGCGCCGCCAGCCGGGCCCGCGCACCAGCAGCGGCACGGCCACCTGGTACGGGCTGAAGTTGCCGTTGTGGCCCCAGTAGTTCTTGCCGGTGTCGTTGAACTCCTCGCCGTGGTCGCTGGTGACGATCAGCAACGTGTCGTCGGCCAGCCCGCTTCTGCGCAGCGCGTCGAGCACCTTGCCGACCTCGGCGTCGACGAAGTGCAGCGCGTTGCGGTAGCGGTTGAGGTACGGCGTCTTGTCGAAGCCGGGCCCCAGTGCCATGTGGTTGACCTCGCGCCACGACGGCTTGAACGGCAACGGATAGTCGGGCGGGATCGAGTAGGAATGCACCGAGTTCAGCCACAGGAAGCCAAAGAACGGTTTCCTCGCACGCTTTGGATCGGACAGGAACTCGACCATGTCGGCGGCCACGCGCCGGTCGCGTTCATAGGGAGTGGCGCCGGGCGTCTTCAGCCGCAGGCCCTGGATGCCGCTGAAGATGGTGCGGTCGAACTCCGGATGCACCAGCGGCGAGCTGCCGAGGATCTCGAGGTCGTAGTTCTGACGCCGCAGCTCGGTCATGAGCACCGGCGGCGTCTGGTGATCCAGTACCGGCCACCAGTAGTTGCCGGACAGGCCGTAGAACATCGAGAAGAGGCCAAAGCGCGTGACGTTGCCGCCGCTGACGTGGTGCTCGAAGCGCAGCGACTGGGGCACCAGCGTGAAGATGTTCGGCGTGAACTGCGGTTGGAGGTGATCGGCGCGCCAGGCATCGACCACGATCAGCAAGACGTTAGGCCGGCGCTGCGGCGCGCACTCAAGCGGCTGGCTCGGGTAGAACAATCCGCGGCTGCTGGCGCTGGGCAACATCGGTCGCTGCTCGAAGTCGGTCACGCCAAACTTGCGGAACACGCGCTTGGCGGTTATCGGCCGGTAGAACGGGAAGTGGCCGCTCTCCTGCGTGATGTTGACCTGGTAGTGCGCGTCGGCCCAGGCGTACCAGACGTTGGCGCCGACGAGCAACGCCACCCAGGTGATCCACACCGGCCGCGCCAGCGGCCGCAGGCGCCCCTGCGCCAGGCGCAGGCACAGCGCGAACAGCGCGCCCTCGGCGGCGACGATCACCAGCGCGCCGGCGCCGAGCAGGAACGGCAGCTTCCGGGAGAACACCAGGAAGGTCTCTCCGCCCGCGCCGCCCGCGACCAGGCCCCAGACATAAGGCCCCAGGTGCATGCGGTACTGCGAGAACACGACGGCGTCGAGGATCATCACGCAGGCCGCGATGCCACCAGACAGCGCCGCGACGATCCACGGCGCCCACTTGAGCGCCGACCGCCGCGGCAGCAACACGATGGCCAGGGCCGTCGGCAGCCCCACCATGATCAGCGCCAGCAGCGGCCAGTGCACGAAGGTATTCAGTACACGGTAGGCCGCGGCCGGCGCGTCGGCGGCCGGCTCGATCACACCGCGCCAGAACCAGGCGGTGATCAGCTCGAACAGCAGGGCGTTGGCCAGTACGAACCAGCCAAGGCCGTGCAGCAGCGACGTCCGGGTATGCATGGGGCGCGCATTTTACGGCGTGGCCGGCGCGCGTCGCGTGAGGCGCTATGGCGGCCACACGTTGGCCAGCGGCATCGCGAGATGCCTGGCGGGTTACTGCATGTGCCAGCCGTGGCTGACCACGAAGCTCTGTCCGGTCAGCGCGGCGCTGGGGAATTCCGCCAGGAAGCGCACGGTCTTGGCCACGTCCTCCACGGTGGTGAAGATGCCGTCAACGGTGTTGCCGAGCATGACCTTGCTGACGACTTCTTCCTCGCTGATGCCCAGCTCGCGCGCCTGCTCGGGAATCTGCTTGTCGACGAGCGGCGTGCGGACGAAGCCCGGGCACACCACGTGGCTGCGCACGCCATGCTTGGCGCCTTCCTTGGCCAGCGTGCGCGCAAGGCCCAGCAGGCCGTGCTTGGCGGTGACGTAGGCCGACTTGAGCGGGGACGCCAGGTGCGAATGCACCGACCCCATGTAGATCACCACGCCGCCACGGCTCTTGCCCGTCGCGTCGCCGCCGTACATGTGCGGCAGCACCGCCTTGGTAGTCAGGAATGCGCCATCGAGGTGGATCGCCAGCATCTTCTTCCAGTCCGCATACGCGAACTGCTCGATCGGATTGACGATCTGGATGCCGGCATTCGACACCAGGATGTCGACGCCACCCAGTTGTGCGACCACCTGGGCGACGCCGGCCTCGACGGCCGCTTCGTCGGTGACGTCCATGGCCAGACCGATCGCACGACCGCCGCTGGCGTTGATATCGGCTGCGACCGCCTGCGCTCCGGACGCGTTGAGATCGGCGATGGCCACCGCCGCCCCGCCGCGGGCGAGTTCGAACGCGATTTCCTTGCCGATGCCGCTGGCGGCGCCGGTCACGATGGCGACCTTGCCTTCGATCGGGCTCATGGGAACTCCTGGATTAGGGTCGGGGCGCGCCACTATGCCGCTGGCGCATGACGGCAGTGTCGCAATGCCTCGCCGGCCGAACCATTGCCCGTTGGTACGTGTCGTACGGGCCCGGCACGGGGAGGCCCGGCGTCATTGCCTGCTGGACTTCTTGCTGTCCTTGACTGCCTTGTCCTTTGCCTTCTTTTCCTTCTTTTCCTTCTTTTCGGCCTTTTCAGCCTTCTTCGCGGCCTTCTTTTTCTTCTTGTCGCTCTTGGGCTGCAGCATCGTGCCAGTGCAGTTCGCAGAGCCGCAGCGACATTCCCAGATCTTCTTCAGCTCCTTGGTGTGCTTCTCTTGCAGGGTGATGCCGTAGTTGTAGGACAGCTCTTCGCCCGGCGAGATCGCGCGGATCGCCTCGATGAACACCTTGTCCTTGCGACGGTCGTCGCCGTCGTCTTCCTCCAGCACCGCTTCGCAATTGGGCGAGCAGCTGTGATTGATCCAGCGCGCGTCGTTGTTGCTGAAGTTGGCGTCGATCACATACTCGTCGTTGAGCGTGAACAGAAAGGTGTGCCCCGTGTCGACGTCGCCACTGTCGCCGGCATCGACTTCCTCGTGGGTGCGGCGACGGCCCTTGTACTCGATGATGCGTTCGCCCTTGGCGATCGGGGCGGCGGCGAACACGCCATTGCCGTGGATTGCGGAACGGCGGGCGACGATCTTGCGCGGCATGCGGGCTTTCCGA
>DATDBD010000400.1:0-4173 GCA_036525015.1 Lysobacter sp. | reverse complement strand
AAGTTGTAAACAATTCGTTACTAAGCCACAAGTCGGCAAAGGACACCGTCACTTCCGGCACAGCGGCAGCCGGGCTTTTTCCCTGCTTGGCGGGGACGAGATCGCAAGAACGTCGGGGGCGGGCCAGTCGGGCCAGTCGGGCCAGACAGGCACTACAGCGAGCTCATCCCCCCAGCAGCAGGCTGGCTCCGACCACCGCCAGGAAGCCGGCGAACACGCGCTTGAGGGTGTCGCCGTGCAGGCGGTGGGCCAGCCTGGTGCCGTAGGGCGCGGCCAACACCGAGGCCACGGCGACCCCGGCCGCGGCAGGCAGGTAGATGTAGCCGATGGCGTGCTCGGGCAGCGCGCCGGGCGGCGCATGCAGGGCATACCCGACCGCGCTGGCCAGGCCGATGGCGACGCCGCAGGCCGAGGAAGTGCCCACCGCCCGTACCGGGGCGATGCCCCGCCAGACCAGCAGCGGCACAGTCATGCTGCCGCCGCCGATGCCGACCACCGCCGACACCGCCCCGATCACCAGGCCCGCCAGGCTCATCGGGGCGCCGCGCGGCGGCGGCGCGGTCTTGCCGTCGACACCATTGCGACTGCCGCCCAACAACAACTGCAGCGCGGCGAGGAAGCAATACCCAGCGACGATGTAACGCAGCACGTCGTCGTCCACGCGCACGGCGATGCCGCTGCCCAGCCAGCCGCCGAGCAGCAGGCCCGGCACCATCCACGCCACCGTCGGCCACATCACGCTGCCGCGGCGCGCGTGCGCGCGCGCCGACGCCGTCGCGGTCAGCACGATGCTGGCCAGCGAACTGGCCAGCGCCGCATGCATCGCCGCTTCCTGCGGAATGCCCAGCGTAGGCAACAGCCAGACCAGCGCGGCGACCAGCACCAGTCCGCCGCCGACGCCCAGCAGGCCGGCAAGCACGCCGGCGATCGCACCCAGTGCGAGAAACGCAATGACCGCTATGAACACTCCGCACTTCTCCTTTTCGGCATGACGAATCGGCAATCGAAATCATCGTGTGCATGCACGTGACGCACGCAACATCCACATCGTCCAACATGAACCGTCGCATTTCATGCGGCCGCAAACGTCAAACGACGCTTCACATCGCTGGGCTATAGTCCCCGGCATGCGCCTCCCCCGACGCCTGACCATCGTACTCGCCGCGCTGGCGAGCGCTTTCATCCCCACGGCCTGTGCCAAATCGAGCGCGTCCGCATCGACGACGATGGCGGCGGTCGCGGCCGTCAACGATCCGCAACTGCCGCGCGTGCGCGCCGCGATCGAGTCCGCCGAGTCCGGGCAGTACGACGCCAGCCAGTACGCCGACCTGGTCCGCCATCCGTTGTACGGATGGATCGAGTACGCCTATCTGCGACGCGACATCGACACGCTGTCGAACTCGCAGGCGCAGGGTTTCCTGTCGCGCTACAACGGCCAGCCGGTGGCCGAGGCGTTCCGCGAGGTCTGGCTGCCGGCGACCGCGCGGCGCGAGGATTGGGCGGCCTATCTGGCGGCGTGGAACCCGCTGCCCTCCAACAAGCTGGACAAGAGCGCCACGCTGCGCTGCGGCGAGTTGAATGCGCGCCTGCAACAGGGCCGCGCCGACGCGCAATGGGTCGCCGATGCGCAGGCGATCTGGCGCAGCACCGGCAAGCAGTTGCCCAGCGATTGCGAGAAGCCGATGCAGGCACTGGCCGATCGCGACGGCCTCACTCCGGAACTGCGCTGGGAACGCATCGATCTGGCCGCCGAGGAGTGGCAGCCATCGGTGATCCGCATCGCCGCCGCCGGTCTGCCGGCGGAGGAACAGACGCTGGCCAACGACTACGCCGCGTTCTTCGATGCGCCGCACGAGCGCGCACTGGCCTGGCCCAAAACCGAGCGCAGCCGGCGCATGGCGTCGCAGGCGCTGGCGATGCTGGGCAAGGAATCGCCGGACGATGCCGAAGCGCAACTGCCCAAGTTCGCCGATGCGCTCGGCTTCACCGAGCAGGACCGCGGGCGCGTGCTCTACCAGATCGCGCTATGGACCGTGGCTTCCTACGCACCAGAATCGGCGCGCCGCCTTAACGCCGTGCCTGCCTCCGCCTACGACGAGCGCCTGCACGAGTGGCGCGTGCGCGAGGCGCTGGCGCGCTCGGACTGGCGCGCGGCGCAGGCGGCGATCCAGAAGATGGGCGACAAGCAGCGCGGCGATTCGCGCTGGCAATACTTCCTGGCCCGACTGCACGAACGCTCCGGCAGTCGCGCCAGTGCCGAGCCGCTCTACCGTGAAGCCGCGCGCAAGCCGGAATTCCATGGCTTCCTCGCAGCCGACCGGATCGGCGCGCCCTATGCATTGTGTCCCCGCGTGGTCGACGACAACGCGGCCGCCAAGACGGCCGTGGCGAGCGATGCGGCCATCGTCCGAGCGCTGGGACTGTTCCGCATCGACCGCGTCGGCTGGGCGACGCGTGAGTGGGATGAGGCGTTGTCGCGCTTCAACGACGACCAGCGCCGGGTCGCCGTCGAGGTCGCGCAGAGCTACGGCTGGTTCGATCGCGCGGTGTTCTCGCTGGGCAAGAGTCCGGACGAACAGCGCCTGTACGAGCTGCGCTTCCCGCTGCACCACAACGACACGATCAAGCGCGAAGCGGCGAAGAACCGGCTCGACCCGGCCTGGATTGCCGCCGAAATTCGCGCCGAGAGCGTGTTCTACCCACGAGCGCGCTCATCAGCCAATGCGATGGGCCTGATGCAGGTGCTGCCGGAAACGGGCGCCGACGTCTCCCGCGACCTGGGCCTGCCGTGGGGCGGCGCCGACAGCCTGTACGACTCCGACACCAACATCGTCCTGGGCAGTGCCTACCTGCGCCGGTTGCTCGACAAGTACGGCGGCCAGCCTTACCAGGCCATCGCCGGCTACAACGCCGGCCCGACCGCACTGGCGCGCTGGCAGTCGCAGCGTCCGGGGATGGACCCGGACTTCTGGATCGAGACGATCAGCTACAAGGAGACACGCGACTACGTCGCCCGCGTGCTCGCCTTCAGCGTGATCTACGACTGGCGCCTCAACGGAGACGCGCTGGCCCTGGACGACCGCATGCGCGGCCGCCTCGACGGGCCGCGCAAACGTTTCTCGTGTCCGACGCAGACGCCGCCGCCGCCGAGCGAGACGTCGCGACGCAAGCCGACGCAGCAAACGTCGCCACAGCGGGCTTCGTCACAGCCCTGAAAGGCGCCCGGGGCCTAAACTTGCCCCATGGCACGTCGTCATGTGGTGGTCCTGGGCGGAACCGGCTTCGTCGGCCGGCATCTGGTTGCACGCCTGTTGCAGGGCGGCGCCCGCGTCACCGTGCTCGGCCGCGGGCGTGGCGCCGACGAGCGCGCATACAACGCCAAGCGCGCGCTGTTGCCGCGCGAAGCCAGCCTGATCGAAGGCGACGTCAGCGATACCGATTTCCTGGGCGCCGTGCTGGACGACGCCGACGCGGTGGTCAACCTGGTCGGCATCCTCAACGAGAAGGGCGATCGCGGCGAAGGTTTCGAGACCGTGTTCGTCGGCATCACCGACGCGCTGATCGCGGCCATGAAGCGCATGCAGGTGCGCCGCCTGCTGCAGATGAGCGCGCTCAACGCCGGTCGCGGCGACAGCCATTACCTGCAGTCGCGCGGTCGCGCCGAGCAGCACGTGCGCTGCAGCGGGCTGGATTGGACGCTGTTGCGCCCTTCGGTGATCGCCGGGCCGGGCGATGGGCTGTTCTGTCGGTTCGACCGGATGCTGCAACTGTCGCCGGCCTTGCCGATCGGTCGCGCCGACGCGAAGTTCCAGCCGGTGTGGGTGGGCGATGTCGCCGAGGCCTATGCCCGTGCGCTTGACCAGCCCGCCAGCATCCACGAGAGCTACGACCTGGTCGGTCCGGACGTCATGACACTGGCGCAGATCGTCCGCCTGACCGCGCGCGCACGGGGCCGCCACCGCGTGGTGGTCCCCTTGCCCAATGCGCTGGGCAAGCTCCAGGCGGACATCGGCGAGTTCCTGCCCGGCAAGCCGATCAGCCGCGACAACTGGCGTTCGCTGCAACTGGATTCGGTGAGCTTCAACGACGACCTGCGCAAGCTCGGCATCGCGCCTACGTCGGTCGAATCGAAACTGGACGAGATCCTCGCCGGCTGTTGAGCGGGCTTTCCGA
>DATDBD010000399.1:0-7201 GCA_036525015.1 Lysobacter sp. | reverse complement strand
AGGATCAGGATCGGCGCGTCCTTGAGCATGGCGCGCGCGATCGCCAGGCGTTGCCGCTGGCCGCCGGACAGACGCCCGCCCTTGCTGCCGATCGACGTTTCCAGGCGCTGCGGCAGGCGCTCGACGAATTCCATCGCATTGGCGCCGCGCACGGCCTGTTCGAGCGCCTCGGGTGCGGCGCCCTGCAGCTCGCCGTAAGCAACGTTGGCCGCGACGGTGCCGTCGAACAGCATGACCTGCTGGCCGACCAGGGCGATCTGGCGGCGCAGATCGGCGAGGCGGTATTCCTGCAGCGGATGTCCATCGAGCAGGATCTGTCCTGCCTCGATGTCGTAGAAACGCGGGATCAGCTTGATCAGCGTCGACTTGCCGCTGCCGGAGCGGCCGACGATCGCGGTGACCGTGCCCGGGCGGGCCGCGAAGCTGATGTCGGACAGCGCAGGCTGCGCCTGTCCCGGGTAGCGTGCGGTGACGTCGCGGAACTCGATGATGCCTTGGGCGCGCGTCAGCGGCCGCGCGCCGGTGTCCACCTCGTCCGGGGCGTCGAGCACGTCGAACAGGCGCTCGGCCGAGGCCACGCCACGTTGCAGCATGCCCTGCACGTTGGTGAGTTGCTTGAGCGCGGGAATGACCGCGAGCATCGACGTCATCAGGCTGACGAAGTCGCCCGCGCTCAGGCGCCCTTTCGCGGCTTCGCGGCCGGCGAAGAACAGCAGCAGGGCCAGCCCCACCGCGCCCATCAGCTGCACCACCGCCGAGGAGATGCTGCGCGTCGACTCGACCTTCAGGCTCAGCTTGAGGTGGTGGTTGGCCTGCCCGCCGTAGCGTTCCAGCTCGACCGCCTGCGCGCCGTACACCTTCACTTCCTGGTGGTTCGACAGCGCCTGGTCGGCCGATTGCAGCAGCTGCGCGCCGCTTTCCTGGATTCGGTGGCCGATCCGGCGATAGCGCCGGCCGACCGTGTCCATCGTCCAGGCCAGCACCGGCCCGAGCAGCAGGATGGCGGCGGTAACGCGCCAGCTGTAATAGAGCATCACGCCCAGCATCGCTACGACCTGCAGCGACTGCTGCAGCATCACCTTGGCGGCATCGATGGCGGCCTGCGCGACCTGATCGCTGTCCGACCCCAGGCGGGTCAGCATCGATCCGACCGGTTCGGTATCGAAACGCAGGCCGGGCAAGCGCAGGTACTTGCCCAGCACCTTCACGCGCAGGTCGCGTGCGATGCTGCGGCCGGCGCGGGCCATGAACGTGTCGGTGATGTAACCGGCGATACCGCGCACCACGAAGATGCCGACGATGGCCAGCGGCAGCAGCAGGCTCAACTGCGAATTGCGGCTGATGAAGGTCTCGTCCACCACCGGCTTCATCAGCCAGGTGAAGGCGCCGGCAGCGGCGGCTTCGATCAGCATGCCCAGCAGCGCCAGCAGCAGCACACCCTGGTAAGGAGTGACGAACTGCAGCAGGCGGCGGTAGGTCTTCCAGGGCGACATCTCGTCGCTCACTTGCCCGCCCCTGTGCCCGCATCGTGGGTCTGCGGAGCGGTGGCGCTCATGATCCTGCGAAAGCCCAGCTGACCCAGCGCGTCGTAGACGGTGACGACGGCCTGGTACGGCGTGCGCGCGTCGGCGCGCAGCAGCACCGGGCGGTCGCGGTCGTTGCCGGCCACCTCGCTGATGGTGCCCTTGAGCGACTCGACGTCGTCTCGCAGCACTTCGCGGTCGTCGACGAAATAACGGCCATCGGCGTTGACCAGCACGACCAGCGCCTTGGCCGGGTCGTTGGCCTGCTCGCCGGTGGCGCGCGGCAACTCCAGCTTGAGCACGGAGCGCGCGTCGAAGGTCGCGGTGACGACGAAGAAGATGATCAGCACCAGGATCACGTCGATCAGCGGAACCAGGTTGATGTCCGGCTCATCGAAGGCACGGTGGTCGCGGATGCGCATTGGGCGTGGACCTCAGGCTGCGCTCTGCGCGCGCACGGCGCCCACGGGCGGACGCGCTTCGATCGTGTCCATCAGCTGGATCGCCTCGTGCTCCATCGCGACGATGTACTCGGCGATGCGCCCGCGGAACCAGCGGTGCGCGATCAGCGCCGGGATCGCCACGATCATGCCGGCAGCGGTGCACACCAATGCCTTGCCGATGCCGCCGGCCAACTGGTTCACATCGCCGATGCCGTGGTCGAGGATGCCCAGGAACATCTGGATCATGCCGACGACCGTGCCGAACAGGCCCAGCAGCGGGCCGGCCGCGGCAATGGTGCCTAGCGTGTTGAGGTAACGCTCCATCTTGTGCACCAGGTGACGGCCCACGTCCTCGATGCGTTCGCGGATCTGGTCGCGCGGGCGGTTGCGCACGTCGAGCGCGGCCGCCAGCAACTCGCCCAGCGGCGAGGTCTTGCGCAGGGTCTCGATGTGCGCCGGATCGAGCTTGCCGGTCCCGGCCCAGGCGCGGACTTCCTTGCCCAGGGCGGGTGGCAGCACGGTGACGCGCCGCAGGGTCCAGGCACGCTCGACGATCAGCGTCAACGCCAGCACCGACAGCAACAGCAGCGGAATCATCGGCCAACCGCCGGCCTTGACCAGTTCCAGCACTCGCAACCCCCGGCCCATGGCCGCATCAAAACTGGCCGATAGAATAGCCCAGCCGCTGCTGACGCCTACCTCCGGGTGACATCCCACAGATGCGGGTGTGTCCGCCGTCGCGCTTCCACGTCGACCCCGCCTTCCTGAATCCGGATGCGCAGCGCGCCGTCGCCGGCCGTGTCGTGGACCTGGGCCCCCTTACCTTGCCAGCGCTCGAGCACCTCGGGACGCGGATGGCCGAAGCGGTTGCCGAAGCCAGTGGAGACGACCGCGTGGCGCGCACCGGTGGCGGCCACGAAGCCTGGATCGGACGATCCGCCGCTTCCGTGATGCGCCACCAGCACCACTTCCGCCCGCAGCGCCGCGGGATCATCACGCAGCAGGCGGCGCTCGATCACCTCGCCCACGTCGCCCAGCAGCAGCACCGCCCCATGCC
This sequence comes from Lysobacter sp., assembly GCA_036525015.1. GTDB lineage: Bacteria > Pseudomonadota > Gammaproteobacteria > Xanthomonadales > Xanthomonadaceae > Lysobacter_J. The sequence continues at coordinate 4,178 of DATDBD010000399.1, read as the reverse complement.
GGCTTTCGATGCGAAGCACGCAACTGGCCTCGTTGCCCAGGTACGGGAAATACCGCACCGGATGCAGATAGCGGAATCGCACGCCATCCCATGACCAGCTTTGGCCTGCCAGGCACGGCTGCGCGCCAGGCACGCCCGCGCCCTCCGGCGCGCTCAGGAGAGAGACGGGAATAGCGCGGCGGACCGCTTCCAGACCGCCGGCGTGGTCGTTATCGCCGTGGCTCACTGTTGCGCGATCCAGATGCGATACGCCCAACGCATGCAGCGCCGGGACCACGGCCCGTTCGCCGGCATCGAAGCCGTCCTTGACTGCCGGCCCCATGTCGTAGAGCAGCGAATGTCCGGCCGTGCGCACCAGCACCGACAGGCCCTGCCCCACGTCGATCACCTGCAGCTCCACTGCGCCCTGGGCAGGCCGCCCGCGATCGGGCCACAGCAGCGGCAGCCACATCAGCAGCGCCAGAGGCTTGCCTGGGATACCGCGCGGCAGCAGCAGCCAGAAGGCGGCCAGCAAGGCCAACAGCAGCGCGGGTATCCCGGATTCGGGCAACCACCACAGCGCCAGCGGACTGGCGGCCATGCGCTCGAACAGCGGCCAACTGAGATCGAAGCACCAGGCCGCTGCCCGCCAGGCCCAGCCGCCCGCGCCCGAATGCAGGGCCTCGAGCCCGGTACCGAGCAGCGACAGCGGCACCACCACCAGGCTCCACCACGGCACCGCCAGCAGATTGGCCAGCGGCCCAGCGAACGAGGCCTGTCCGAACAGCATCACGCTTAGCGGTAACAGCCCGAGCGTGGCGACGCCCTGCGCCGCAAGAAACTCCTTCCAGCTTTCGTGCAGCGGCTTGCGTCCGGCACCGGGCAGGCACCACAGCAACCAGGCCACACCGAGGAAACTCAGCCAGAACCCCGCCCCGAGCACCGACAACGGATCGGCCAGCAGTACCACGATCGCCACCAGTGCCATCGTGTCGAGCGCGCGTCGAGGTCGGCGCGACCACGTCACCGCGGCCACGACGGCGATCATCAGCAGTGTGCGTATCGTCGGCAGCGAGGCTCCCGTGAGGGCTGCGTAGCCAGCGGCGCCGAGCATCGCGGCGATGGCGGCCGCGACCGGACGGGGCCATCGACGACCCAGCACGGGCCACAACCACCACAGCCCCCGCACCGACAAGGCGAAGAACCCCGCGACCAGGCCGACATGGAAGCCGGAAATCGCGATCAGGTGGGTCAGGCCGTCGGCCCGCAAGGTAGTCCAGTCGATATCGTCCAGGGCGCGGGTATCGCCCAGCGCCAGCGCACGGACGAATCGCGAGGACGGCGTGGTCACGGCCGCCGCGATCCTGGCGGACATCGCTTCACGCCAGGCGGGCACTCCGCCGGGTTGGCTCAGCCTGCGCGCCAGCGCCGGCTCGTGCACATAACCGACTGCGGTGATCCGCTGCGCCATCGCGTGCTTTTCGGCATCGAAGCCCCCGGGATTGCGCAGTCCCCGCGGAGTGCCGACGCGTACCGGCAACTCCCATCGGGCACCGGCCTTCAGGACGGTGCGCCTGGCGAGATCGTCGTCGTACCAGGCCAATCGCAGCAGGCGCCCCCGAAACGGCACCGATTGCGTGTCGTCGCTGTCGACACGGAACAGGAAACGCGTCCGCCGCACCTCGAGCTCGGGCAGGTCGACAATGCGTCCTGTAACCACCGCATCGCGCTTTTCCCAGGTTACGGGCAGTTGCAGCCACAGCGCATGCGCGGCATGCAGGCCCGCAAGTCCGAAGCCGAGCAATACCGCTCCTGCAAGATGCGGGAAACGCGATTGGGGTTCGTCTCGCCACCACCAAAGAAAAGCTCCGGATAGCACCGCCAGCAGCAGCCATGGCCATGGCGCCAGCCACGGCGACCACAGGCAGGCCACGACGCCGGCCAGCAGTGCCGCGGCGCAGGCGATTCCGAAACGCGGCGTCCCTGCCGCTGTTGCCATGGTCTACACCTCGTCGTGGCTCAGCTGTCTCAGCTTGCCTTCGTGAAGTTCCATCACGCGGTCCAGGCGCCGCGCCAGGCGGCGATCGTGCGTCACCAGCACCAGGCTGGTGTGTTGCTCGTGGTTGAGCGCGAGCATCAGTTCGAACACCGTCGCGGCGGTCTTCTCGTCGAGGTTGCCGGTGGGCTCGTCGCCCAGCACGCAGGCCGGCTTGTTGACGAGCGCCCGGGCCACCGCAGCGCGTTGACGCTCGCCGCCCGACAGCTCGCCGGGCTTGTGCTGCAGGCGATGACCGAGGCCCACCGATTCCAGCAGCGACCGGGCGCGATGCGAGGCATCGGGAACGTCCGCGCCGGACAGCAGCACCGGCAACATCACGTTCTCCAGCGCGGTGAACTCGGGCAGCAGGTGATGGAACTGGTAGACGAACCCGAGCGAACGGTTGCGCAACGCACCGCGTGCCGCATCGGACAATGCGCTCATCTTCTGGCCGGAGACGAACACCTCGCCCGCCGTCGGCGTATCCAGGCCTCCCAGCAGGTGCAGCAACGTGCTCTTACCGGCGCCGGACGCACCCAGGATGGCCACTGTCTCGCCCTTGCCGACCGCCAGGTCCAGGCCATGGAACACGTGCGTGCGCAGCGTCCCTTCGGCGTAGGTCATGGCCAAGTCCTGGCAACTGAGGACGATCTCGCCGTTGACGGCCTTACCGTTGTGGTTCTGCTTGGCCACGGTTTGCTCACTCATAGCGCAGCGCCTCCGCCGGCGCCGTGCGCGCGGCGCGCCAGGCGGGATAGATCGTGGCCACGAGGGCCATCGCCAGCGCCACGCTGGCGATGATGATCACGTCGCTGGCCTGCAACTCGGTGGGCAGGCCGGTGATGTAGTAGACGTCCTCAGGCAGCAACTGCACGCCGAGGACGGCCTCGATGGCCTTGAGGATGTGCTCGAGGTTGAGCGTCAGCACGATGCCGCCGATGACGCCGATCGCGGTGCCGATCACGCCGATCAGCGTGCCCTGCACGACGAACACCTGCATCACGCCGCGCGGAGTCAGCCCCAGGGTGCGCAGGATCGCGATGTCGGCCTGCTTGTCGGTCACCAGCATCACCTGCGAGCTGACCAGGTTGAACGCGCCCATCGCGATGATCAGCGACAGCAGGATCGCCATGATGGTCTTTTCCATCTTCAACGCGCGGAACATGTTGGCGTTCTCGCTGGTCCAGTCGCTGACGCGATAGGGACCGCCCAGACCCAACGCGAGATCGCGGGCCACGTCCCAGGACAAGTCCATGTCGTGCAGCCTCAGGCGCACGCCGGTGACGCCATCGCCCATGCGCAGCAGCCGTTGCATGTCGTTGAGGTTGACCACGGCCAGGCCCTTGTCGAACTCGTTGTAGCCCGCCTCGAAGATGCCGCTGACGGTGAAGCGCTTGAGTTGCGGCACGGCGCCAAGTGGCGTACTGCGGAAGTCGGACGTCGTCATCACCACGCTGTCGCCGATGCTGACGCCAAGCCACAGCGCCAGTTCCTTGCCGAGCACGATGTTGAAGCTGCCCGGCGTCAGCGAGTCGAGACGGCCCTGCACCATCTTGTCGGCCAGCACCGAGACCTTGCCCTCCTCGGCCGGCAACACGCCGCGCACCATCGCCGGCTGGTTGCGCGCGCCCGACAGCAGCGCCTCCTTCTCGATATAAGGTGCGGCGCCCGCGACGCGCGGATCGGCCACCGCCTTGTCGACGGCGCGCCGCCAATCGGCCAGTGGTTCTCCGTAGGCGCTGACAGTGGCATGCGCCGCCATCTGCAGCATGCGGTCGCGGATCTCGCGCTGGAAGCCGCTCATCACCGCCAGCGTGGTGATCAGGGCGGTCACGCCCAGGGCGATGCCCGCGATCGAGGCCAGCGAAATGAAGGAGATAAAGCCATTGCGGCGTTTGGCGCGCAGGTAGCGCAGGCCGATGGCGACAGGGATAGGTTTGAACATTAGGGCCTGGTAAGTACTGTGGAGTAGGTCGCGCCGGGCCTGATGGCGTGTGGAGCAAGGAAGAGCGAAGGAGTGTATGTCGATACGCGACTGAGCGATGACGCTGCGCCACGCGCCATCAGGCCCGGCCCTTCGGGTTGGTCTTCAGTCGCCGCCAAGCGGCGCCGCGCAGCTTGACCTTGCCAGGAGCAAGGCGACTGCGCTGCGCAACACCAC
>DATDBD010000398.1:0-3079 GCA_036525015.1 Lysobacter sp. | reverse complement strand
ATCGACGTATTGGCGCGCGCAATCGTCCAGCCGATGGGCGAGATAGCGGTCGTAGAGCGTGGTGTGCAGGTTGTGCAGCGCCAGCTCGATGCGGAACGGCGTGCGCGGATTGCGGTCGAGCAGGCGCGCGATGTGGAAGCCAACCGGCTTGACGCCCTGCTTGTGCACGTAGATATCGAAGCCGCGATAGAACGGGTCGGCCAACAACGCATCCAGTTGCGCAAGACGGCTGCGCGTATCGGCCGGCAGGCCGGCGCGCAGTGCCGGATCGCGCCCGTACAGCAGGCGCTCGAACAAGCGCCACTGCTTCGGAAGTTCCAGTGCGCGCGCCAACTCCCAGATCTGGCGGTTGCGGTCGTTGTAGTACTCGAAGCCGCCGTGCGCTCGCAGCGCCTGGGCGGCGTCCGCGTCTACGTCATAGACGACGAAGTTCTCGGCCTGGTTGTGGATGTCGTCCAGCGTGCTGCGGTCGAACACGTGGTAAATGAAGCCCGGCAACCCCATGAAGGCCTGGCGGCCACTCGCCGCCGCGGCGCGCGCGCGGCCATCGTGGGTGAATGTGCCTGCCGACGATCCCAGCAGGATGCTGCGGGTGGGATGGAGGCGGTTGAACGTGCCGATGACGATTTCATCGGAGTCGAACTCGGCATCGAACGCGGCCATGCCGTACAGCTCCGCCTGCGTCGCGTACTGCGCGATCTGCCGACCGACGCCGCACTCGGCGCGCACCTGGCCATCGTAGAAGCCTTCGATCGCGCGCGAGTTGGCGCCGCGTGGGCGATAGCCACGTCCGAACATCGCGATCGGCTCCCATCCGTCATGGGCCGAGCCGGTGGGCCCAAAGCCAATCCACCCCGCCTGCAACGCCGAGAAGCGGAAGCCGCGATTGTCGACCAGGCGGTCGACGGCGCGGCGCGTGGCGTCGCCGAGGGCGAAGGCGTAGGCGCAACGCGTGGCCGGGTGATGCAGCAGTTGCGCAAGCGTCCGCTCGCGCGCGGCGGCGTCGAGGGTGTCAGGCCAGTGCACGATGAGGTCGCCGGCCGCTTGCGCTGCAGCGAGATCGGCGCGATCGCAGGGCGCGCCGCCATGTACCTCTACGACGTTCCCGTTGGCGGGCATGAAGCGCCAGCCCAACTGTGTCAGCAGTCGTTCCTGGCAACTCGAGTCGGCGTGCGCAGTGACGGGGCCGACAAGCAGCGCCAGCGCCAGCGCAGCGACGCGATGAGGCGAAATCCTATGGCGTGCCCGTGGCGACATGTGTGATCGGTGCCGTGGATGCCAAACGTCAATCCCGAGCGTACGCCGGCGGCCAGGGAAGAGGGCTGGGAAGGGCTTTCTTCAACCCTCTCCCGCCAGCGGGAGAGGGCGCCGTTCCCAGCGAAGAGCCGCGCGCCGTTCCCAGCGAAGAGCCCGCGCTTAGTGACGATGCATCGTGGCGCCGCTCGCGCCAGCCAGTTTCGGCGCTGGCGCCGAGACTTCCTCCATGACGTCGGCGATCGCCTTGCGTCCGCCTGCCAGGGCCACGTCGGCCGTGGCGACGATGCCGACGATCCGGCCCTGCGCATCGACCACCGGAACCCGGCGGATCTGCGCCTGCTCCATCGCGTGCAGGCAATCGCTGAGCTTGGTGTCGAGGCTGACGGTCCTGGCAGGCGAGGTCATCGCATCGGCGGCCGTCGCTACGGCGGGATTGCCGCCGTTGGCCACCACGCGTACGACGATGTCGCGGTCGGTGACCACGCCCAGCGGCTTGCCTTGTGCATCGACCACGGGGATCTGTCCGCAGTCGTGCGACAGCATCAGCGCTGCGACTTCGGGAAGCGGAGTGTTGACGTAGCAGGTGACCGGATCGCGGGTCATGACCGATTCGATGGTTGCCATGTCGATTGCCCTCTGTGCTTGCGGAGTCGCACCGACGTTAGCCTGCCGAGCGTTACGGGTGTGCCAATGGGCATGCCCGCAGCCCAGCCAAACACGCAGTCAGCAGCGGCGCATGCCAGAAGCCACGCTTGTCACGAGTTTTTTGACGCGCTGTAGACGAATCCTACCGAGCACTTAACGGCACGTTATTTCCGCATCATCACCCACGATGCAACCCCTCACCGGATGCTTAGCGCACTGACGCTAGGATTACCTCACCCTAGGAGACGCGAGCGCTCAGACGAGGACCCCTCAGAAGAGCCCAGCTCGATGACCCCTGGGGCTGACAGCGGGTCTTGAAAAAACCTGCCATCGAACCGCCGGCCGATCGCTCGACCGGCGGTTTTTTATGCATCGGAACACCACGGGCCCCACTACAGCCCGCTCATTACAGCCCGCTCATCACAGCCTGCCCTCATCGCCCGTGTAGCTGATCCCTTGCACGCGGCCGTTCTGGTTGGCCAGACACGACCAGGGCGCCTCGGCGCCGGGCACCTTCACCGTGACGCCGACGCCGGCCTGCGCCGACGACACGTCGGTGATCTTCAGCTTGTCGCGATGGACGCCTGTCTTCTCGGCGACCGCATCCAGGCAGGCCTTCTCCGCGGCGGGATACTGACCTTTCCCATGCACTGCAGATCGGTTGGTCGCCGTAACGCTGAGTCGAGCGTTCTCTCTCCCGTTCACGTAAACCGTGTCCGACGGGGTTGGAATAGCGGCGTGAGACAAGCCAGCGAGCAATGCCCATGCGTACAACAAAGATTTCATGCACAGGCCCCTGTGCCGTGTGCGAGTACATTGGCATACCGGTTGTTTGAGGCAGGTCAATTATCCGCACCGGTGTTCACCGCGCAGTGCACTTCGAGCGGAATCGAACTAGGGCGGCAGCGGCATCTCCGCCGCGGCCGTCTTCGCGTCGACGATGCGAACGACCTCTGCTCCCCCCAACGTTCCTGAAGACTTGGCCTGCGATACCTTCCAGGGCTGGAACAGCAGGCCGGAGCTGCACACCCGCACATAGACCGGGTGCGACGCATCCACCGTCAACAGCAGCGGCTTGCCGAACGCCAGGTCCCCGACCCGTGCGGTCAATTCGTGCTGCGCGGGTGTGGCTCGCGTGACGATGGCGCTTTCGTGTCCCAGTTCGGCCACGCGCTCG
>DATDBD010000397.1:0-10754 GCA_036525015.1 Lysobacter sp. | reverse complement strand
GACTCGTTGCCGTTGGCGAATACCACCAGCCCGCCGTTGCTCTGGATGAAAGGACGGTATTCGTCCGCGATCGCCGCCGTCGCTGCGGGATCGGTCCAGTACACGCCGCCCCAGGAGTTGTTCATGATGCGGACGCCGCGGCTGATCAGGTCCTGGTGGATCGCCTTCAACCCCAGGGCGCCGCCGACTGCATTGCCTTGGCCGGAGCCGTCGTCCGTGGGTTCCTTGTCGGAAATGATGCGCGCGGAAATGATCTGCGCTCCCGGCGCGATGCCGCCGGGCCACGCACCGAATGGCGTGCCCGCCATGATCTGCGACACCGCGGTGCCATGTCCGATGACGTCGTCGACGGTCAGGTTGTTGGGCGGCGAACTGACGTAATTGAGATTGGCCAACACGCGCGGCGCCAAGGCCGGGTGGTTGCGCATCACGCCGCTGTCGACCACACCGATGCGGACCCCACTCCCATCGATGCCCGCGCGGCGCGCCACGTCCGCGCCTGTCAACCCGATGTGCTTGCTGAAACGGGGATCGGCCGGCAACACCACCGGCGCGGCGGGAGGCGGTGGCGGCGGTGGCGGTGGCGGCGCTACTGCAGGCGGCGGATCGGGACGGACGTTGCCACCACCCCCGCCGCCTCCGCCTCCACAGCCGGCCACAACAACTACCGCGCCCAACAGCACGCAGCGCACTGCAACGACAAGTCCATTCATCCGGTAGCGCATTTCGTCCTCATTCGATGACGCCCTCGCTCCCCAGCGACCCCAGCGCATCCTGCGTTGCCGTTTTAATCCAATGCCGGGCGATCCACAATTAAATTGTCACAACAGGATGAACGCTTCAGGGCGCGACACATGGCCACACGCAAACCAGACGTGGCGATCACCACACGCTCACTCGAACGTAACGACTGGGCGCGCATCGAGACGCTGTTCGGCAACAACGGAGCGTGCGGCGGTTGCTGGTGCATGTGGTGGCGCGTGCCGATGGGCGGCAAGACCTGGGAGGCCGCCAAGGGGCCTGCGAACCGCAAGGCTTTCCGTACGCTGGTCGAAAACGGCAGTGCCACCGGCGTGCTTGCCTTTGTCGACGACGAACCGGTGGGCTGGTGCTCGGTGGCGCCACGCGCCGACTTTCCGCGTCTGGATCGCAGCAAGGCGCTGGTTCGCGACTGGCAGCCCACGACGTGGTCGTTGAACTGCCTCTATGTTCCGTCGCGCTGGCGCGGATTAGGCGTCGCTCGCGCACTGATCGCCGGCGCCATCGAGCTCGCCCGCCAAAGCGGGGCCAGCGAGATCGAGGCCTACCCGCAGGCGGCGGCGCATGGAGAGCGTCAGGCCGGGGCGTTCGTCTGGACCGGCGTGCCGGCGCTGTTTACGCCATTCGGTTTCCAGGCGGTTCACCGCCATGAGCGTGGGCGGGGGCTCTACCTGTTGAAATTGGCCCGCTGAGGCTGGGACCGAGGCGATTTGCCGCACTGCAGCACGACGCCGCATAATTCACTGGTTCCGGCCGCAGCGCGCCGGCCCGTGTCTTTCCGGAGTCCCCCCATGAGCGACGTCGTCATCGTCGGTGCCAAGCGCACCGCCATCGGTTCCTTCCTCGGCCAGTTCACCGGTGTCCCGACCCCGGCGCTCGGCACCGCCGTGATCGGCGGCGCGCTGACGCACGCGGGCGTCGCACCCGACCAGGTCGACGAGGTCATCATGGGCTGCGTGCTGCCGGCCGGCCTTGGCCAGGCGCCGGCCCGCCAGGCGGCGCTGGGTGCCGGCCTGCCGGCCTCGGCCGGCTGCACGACCATCAACAAGGTCTGCGGCTCGGGCATGAAGGCGATCATGCTGGGCCACGATCTGATCAAGGCCGGCTCGGCCAACGTCATCGTCGCCGGTGGCATGGAATCGATGACCAACGCCCCGCACCTGCTCAACGGCTCGCGCACCGGCGTGCGTTACGGCAGCGGCGAACTCCTCGATCACCTGGCCTGGGACGGCCTGACCAATCCGTACGACGGCAAAGCGATGGGCGTGTTTGGCGATGCGACCTGCTCGACCTATGGCTTCGATCGCGACGCGCTGGATGCCTTCTCGACCGAGAGCGCGCGTCGCGCGCAGGCGGCCGTGTCCGGCGGTGCTTTCAAGGACGAAATCGTTCCGGTCACGGTCAAGGGTCGCAAGGGCGATGTCGTCGTCGATACCGACGAAGAACCGGGCAAGATCGACCTGGGCAAGATTCCGACGCTGCGCGCCGCGTTCGGCAAGGAAGGCGTGCTCACTGCGGCCTCCTCCTCGAAGATCTCCGATGGCGCCGCCGCGACGGTCCTGATGAGCGCCGATGAAGCCGGCAAGCGCGGGCTCACGCCGCTGGCACGAATCGTGGCCCATGCGAGCCATGCGCAGGCGCCGGAATGGTTCACCACGGCACCCGTGAAAGCGATTTCAAATGTCCTGGGCAAGGCCGGATGGAAGGTCGAGGACGTCGATCTTTTCGAAGTCAACGAGGCATTCGCGTGCGTCGCGATGGCGCCGATGAAGGACCTGGGCATTCCCCACGAGAAGCTCAACGTCAACGGCGGTGCCTGCGCACTTGGCCACCCGATCGGGGCCAGCGGCGCTCGCCTCGTCGTCACGCTGCTGAACGCTCTGAAGGCCCGCGGCGGCAAGCGCGGCGTGGCTTCGTTGTGCATTGGTGGCGGCGAAGCCACGGCTATTGCCATTGAGCTCCCGTAAGGGATCCATAACGCCGCCTGTAAAAAAAAACGGCCAGCCGCTTGACACGCGTCACGGGCTTGTCATCATGTTATAGGCGCGCAGTTGCGCGTTGCCAAACTAACGACGAGGAAACGAACCATGACTTTCAACAAGGCGCTGATCGCCCTGGCCCTGGGCCTTGCCCTGGCCGCTTGCTCGAACAAGGAGCAGGCTGAGAACGCTGCTGCTGACGCTGCTGCCGCTTCGACCGAAGCTCAGGCCGCTGCCGACACCGCCGCCACCACCGGCGACGCCGCCGCTGCCGACGCTGCTCAGGCTGCTGCTGACACCGCCGCTTCGGCTGCTGACGCCGCTGCCACCTCGGCCGACGCTGCTGCCACCGCCGCCGCTCCGGCCGCTGCTGCCGACGCTGCTGACGCCGCCACGCAGGCTGCTGACGCTGCCGGCCAGGCTGCTGACGCCGCCGGCCAGGCGAAGGAAGCTGCTAAGGAAGAAGTGAAGAAGTAATCGCAGTTCATTGCGATGCACTGAAAAAGCCGTCGGTTCGCCGACGGCTTTTTCTTTGGGCAATGAGCGATAGAATCGGCCCGCGCCGGATCGCTACGACCACTGGCGTGCCTGATGTACTTTCAGCTTCTTCAGACTATCCCTTCGGAGACCGTCATGAATACCAAGCTCTATGTCGTCCTGGCCGCCGCCGCTGTCCTGGCTCTGTCGGCCTGCACCAAGCACGAGTCCAACGAAGCCGCCGACCAGGCCGCCGCCTCCGCCGACCAGGCTGCCGCCGCTGCCGGTGACGCCGCCAACGCTGCGGGCGATGCTGCCGCCGCCGCGACCGACGCCGCTGCCGCCGCCACCAACCAGGCGACCGACCAGGCCGCAGCCGCTGCCAGCGATGCCGCTGCCGCCACCCAGGCCGCCGCCAATGAGGCTGCTGCCGGTGCCGCCCAGGCCACCGCCGACGCCGCCGCGAAGACGGCCGAGGCTGCGCAGGACGTGGCCGACAAGGCCGAAACCAAGGCTGAAGAAGTCAAGAAGTAATCCGCTTCTCCTCCGCGATATTCGAAAGGCCCGCGCAAGCGGGCCTTTCTTTTTGCATCGCAGGCATCGCTCACCGCCGCAACCTCGTCGTCGGTCCCCGACTCTCCGATTGGCCGGCTGCATCGCTTTGTGGTTTGATGCCGCGACTTTCCGCACGCCTTGCCTCGATGCCCGCCATCACGTCCCAGCTCGATCCCCGCTCCCAGGATTTCCAGGACAACGTCGCCTTCCATCGCGCGCTGGTCGAGGAGCTGGACGCGCGGTTGGCGCGCGCGGCCAACGGCGGCGGCGACAAGGCACGGACCAAGCACACCGAGCGCGGCAAGCTGCTCGCGCGCGACCGCATCACCGCCCTGCTCGACCCGGGATCGCCATTCCTTGAAATCGCGCCGCTCGCCGCCGAAGGCATGTACGACGGTGCTGCGCCCGCGGCCGGCATGGTCTGCGGCATCGGCCGCGTCATGGACCAGGAGGTGGTGATCGTCGCCAACGATGCGACCGTCAAGGGCGGCACCTACTTCCCCGTCACGGTGAAGAAGCACCTGCGCGCGCAGGAAATCGCACGCGAGAACCGCCTGCCATGCGTCTACCTGGTCGACTCCGGCGGCGCGTTCCTGCCGTTGCAGGACGAGGTCTTCCCGGACAGGGAACACTTCGGCCGCATCTTCTACAACCAGGCACGGTTGAGCGCGGAGAACATCCCGCAGATCGCCGTCGTCATGGGCTCCTGCACCGCCGGTGGCGCCTATGTGCCGGCGATGTGCGACGAATCGATCATCGTCAAGGAACAGGGGACGATCTTCCTGGGCGGTCCGCCGCTGGTGAAGGCCGCCACCGGCGAGGTCGTAGACGCAGAAACGCTCGGCGGCGCCGACGTGCATACGTCGGTGTCGGGCGTGGCCGACCATTTCGCGCAGGACGACCGGCACGCGCTGCAGATCGCGCGCGACATCGTTGGCCATCTCAACCGCGACAAGCGCCTGCCGGTCGCCGTGCAGCCGGCTCGCGACCCGCTGTATGCGGCGCACGAGCTCTACGGCATCGTCCCGAAGGACACCCGCCGCCCGTTCGACATCCGCGAGGTCATCGCCCGCGTGGTCGACGGCAGCGACTTCCAGGAGTTCAAGGCGCGCTACGGCAAGACGCTGGTCACCGGCTTCGCGCACATCCACGGCTACCCGGTCGGCATCGTCGCCAACAACGGCATCCTGTTTTCCGAGTCGGCCCTGAAGGGCGCGCACTTCATCGAACTGTGCAACCAGCGTGGCATCCCGCTGGTGTTCCTGCAGAACATCACCGGCTTCATGGTGGGCCGCAAGTACGAGAACGCCGGCATCGCCAAGGACGGGGCGAAGATGGTGACGGCGGTGGCGTGCTCGCACGTGCCCAAGTTCACCGTCGTCATCGGCGGCAGCTTCGGCGCCGGCAATTACGCGATGTGCGGCCGTGCTTATGGCGCCCGCTTCCTGTGGATGTGGCCCAACGCGCGCATCTCGGTGATGGGCGGCGAACAGGCCGCCAGCGTGCTGGCCACGGTAAAGCGCGATGGCCTCGAGGCCGCGGGCAAGAGCTGGTCGGCGGAAGAGGAAGAAGCGTTCAAGGCGCCGATCCGTGAGCAGTACGAATCGCAGGGCAACCCCTACTACGCCACCGCGCGGCTGTGGGACGACGGCATCATCGATCCGGCCGACACGCGCCGCGTGCTGGGCCTGGCGCTGTCTGCCAGCCTCAATGCGCCAATCGAGGATCGCACGCGCTTCGGCGTGTTCCGGATGTGAGTCCACCCGCGCAAGCGTGCGCCGGTTAGCAGATCGCATGGGCACGACGCGAATTCAGGCAGGTGATCGCCAGATAAACGTCCGACACCTCGCGTCGTTATGGTGAGTCGTGTCACATCGGTTGCCGCGCTGGCTGCGTAGCCTCAAGAGGTTCCGCATCCCTGCCGTCCCCAACCGAAGGAAGTACGCACCATGGCGATTTTCAATCAGTCCGCCAACCCCAAGCGCGACACGATGCCGCCGTCCGCGCCGGAAAGCGCGCTCAACAAGCAACCCGATCCCAACGAGATTTCCTTCGGCTCGATGTCGACGCCGACTCCCGCACCGGCGCCCACGCTGGCTTCCGCGCCTGCGCGCGCGGTCGAACGCGAAGCCAAGGAATCGGTCATCGCCGCCGACCTGTCGATCGAAGGCAAGATCCATGGCTCGGGCCATGTCCGCATCGCCGGCCGCTTCAAGGGCGACGTGCACGTCGAGGGCGACCTGACCGTCGAGGTCGGCGCCAAAGTCCATGGCGGCGTGCGTGCGCGCAAGGTGGTGGTCGCCGGTGAGCTGGAAGGCAACATCGAATCGGCGCAGCGCGTTGAACTGCTGCAGGGCGGCCAGATCGTCGGCGACGTCAAGGCCGGCACGATTACCGTAGCCGCGGGCGCGCGCATGCGCGGCCAGGTCGACTTCGGCTTCGAGGACAAGTCGGCGCGCAATGGCAAGGCCGAGCACAAGGCGGAGGCGGACGCCGCCGCATGAGCACGCCGCGCCCCGGCACGCCCGGCGCCACGCGCACCTGCCCGCATTGCAAGACGACCATCCTGGAAAGCTCCAGCGTCTGTCCGGCCTGCAAGCATCACCTGCGCTTCGATCCGGCCGCCGAGGCAGCCTCGCGCCAGCGCAGCGTGCCGCTGCGCGTGGAGGGCACGATCACGCCGCCCGACAACGACACCGCGCTGGAATACGCCATGGTGCTGACCATCGTCGACGACAATGGCCGGGAATTAGAACGGCAGGTCATCGGTGTCGGCGCGCTCTACGCCGGCGACAAGCGCACCTTCACGCTTTCCGTGGAGGCGGTGGAGATCAAGGGTGTTCGCGCCCCACGCGGACGCGGCAAGCACTGAAGCCGGTAACGGCGGGATCATCCTTCGCCGGATGATCCCGCCGCTTCATGCCGCTCAATGTTTGGGCGGATCGCAGCTGTTGCAGCCGCCGCAGGCGCTGTCGGCCGCACGGCCGGGCGGCGCAATGCGGCGCCCCAGGTTGCGCAGCCACAGCGGCCGCCCTTCGCGGACCATCGGCACGGCCAGGGCCACGCGTAGCCGGCGCACCGAATCGGGAAACTGGCGTCGGGCGACGTAGACCGCGCTGAATACCACCGCCAGCGCGATCACCATGTACTGCGCGAGCAGGCCGGCGTCCACGTTCACCCCGCTCCCAGCGCCACGGCGACCTGGTAGGTGACCATCGACACCAGGTATGCCAGCCCGAACAGATAACCGGCGGTGATCGCGACCTGCTTCCACGAGTTGGTCTCGCGTTTGATCGTCGCCAGCGTCGAGATGCACATCGGCGCGTAGATGTACCAGATCAGCAGCGACAACGCCGTCGCCAGCGACCAGCTGCCGCTGACGATCGGGCCCAGCGCCTGCGCCGCCGCCTCGTCGCTGACCGCCGACAGCGCATACACCGTCGCCAGCGACGACACCGCCACTTCACGCGCGGCCAGGCCCGGGATCAGGGCGATGCAGATCTGCCAATTGAAGCCGAGCGGCGCGAACACCGACGTCATGGCGTGGCCGAGGCGGCCGGCGAAGCTGTAGTCGATGGCAGGCCCGGTCGCGCCCACCGGAGCGCCCGGGAACGACAGCAGGAACCACAGCAGGATGGTCAGCGCCAGGATGATGCCACCGACGCGGCGCAGGAATATCCACGCGCGCTCCCACAGGCCGATCGCCAGGTCGCGCGGGTGCGGCAGGCGGTAGGACGGCAGTTCCAGCAGCAGCGCGTGCTCGCTCTTGTCGCGGCGCCACTTCTTCATCACCCACGCAACGAGCATCGCGCTGACGATGCCGGCCGCGTACAGCGCGAACAGCACCAGCCCCTGCAGGTTGAGCAGGCCGCCGGCGATGTCGCGCTTCGGGATGAAGGCGCCGATCAGCAGCGCATACACCGGCAGGCGCGCCGAGCAGGTCATCAACGGCGCCACCAGGATCGTCGCCAGGCGGTCGCGCGGATCCTGGATGGAGCGTGTCGCCATGATGCCCGGCACCGCGCAGGCAAAGCTCGACAGCAGCGGGATGAACGAACGTCCCGACAGGCCGGCCCGGAACATCAGTCGGTCGAGCAGGAACGCAGCACGCGGCAAGTAGCCGGATTCCTCGAGCGCGAGGATGAAGGCGAACAGGATCAGGATCTGCGGCAGGAACACGATCACGCTGCCCAGGCCGGCGATGATGCCTTTGACCAGCAGACTCTTGAGCGGTCCGTCGGGCATCGCGTTGCCGACGAAGTCGCCCAGCGCGGCCGTGCCGGCGTCGATCAGGCCCATCAGCGGCGTCGCCCAGGCATAGACGGCCTGGAAGATCAGGAACATCACGACGGCCAGCGACAGCAGGCCGAACACCGGATGCAGCAGCCAGCGGTCGAGCGTGTCGTCGACCTCGGCGGTGCGCCGGGGCATCGTCACCGCCAGCGACAGCAGGCGGCGCGTTTCGGCATGCAGCGCGTCGGGGTCGTGCGCCTGTGCGGGCGGAAGGTGGGTGTTGGGCTCGCGCAGTCGCTCAGCGACGCGATCGAGCATCGCCACCAGCTCGCGCGCGCCGCCGTTGCGCACCGCCACGGTGGGCACAACGGGAATGCCGAGTTCGCGTTCCAGCACGGCCAGGTCGACGTCGATGCCGCGACGTTTGGCCGCATCCATCATGTTGACCGCCAGCACCATCGGTCGGCCGAGTTCGCGCACTTCCAGGGCAAAGCGCAGGTGCAGGCGCAGGTTGGTCGCATCGACGACGCATACCAGCACGTCCGGCACGGGCTCGCCGGGGTAGAAGCCGCGGCAGAGGTCGCGCGTCACCGCCTCGTCGAGGCTGGCGGCTTGCAGGCTGTAGGCGCCCGGCAGGTCGAGCACTGCGTAGCTGCGTCCCGAAGGCGCGTGGAAACGCCCTTCCTTTCGCTCGACGGTGACACCCGCGTAGTTGGCGACCTTCTGCCGACTGCCGGTGAGCTGGTTGAACAGGGCGGTCTTGCCACAATTGGGGCTGCCCACCAGGGCGATGCGGATGGTGTCGACGGCGCTCATGCGGCCGGCTCCGGAAGCACCCGGATGCGCGCCGCTTCGCTGCGGCGCAGGGCGAAGCGGGTGAATCCGACCTGCACCAGCAGCGGCTCGGCCGAGACCGGCCCGGCCGCCATCACCTCGACACGCTCCCCGTGCACGAACCCGAGCTCGCGCAAACGACGGGCGATCGTGTCGTTGGGCGAGTGATCCTCGACGGTCTCTACCGTGGCGGCTATGCGGCGGGGCAGTTCGGACAGCTTCAAGGCTCACCTCAAGCCGGGCCCGAAGCTGCCTCCGGTATCGGCCACAAATGGGAATTGTTCTCAATTGTAGCACCGAGCCCTCGCCGTACGGTTGGCAAAAGGCACCGGCTATCATTCGCCAGATTCCAACAAGCGCAGGACGTTCCATGACCCACCCGCTGTTGAGCCTGCGCGACGGTCCCGTGGCCCGCCTGCGCATGAACCGTCCCGAGTTGCACAACGCCTTCGACGCCATGTTGATCGCGGCGCTCACGGGCGCGTTGGAGGGCCTGGCCCGCGACGATGAGATCCGGTTGGTGGTGCTGGAGGGGGATGGCCCATCGTTCTCGGCCGGCGCCGACCTGAACTGGATGCGGGGCATGGCCTCCGCGAGCGAGGCCGAGAATCGCGGCGACGCCCTCGCCCTCGCCCGCCTGATGCGCACGCTCGACGAACTGCCCAAGCCGACCATCGCCCGCGTCCACGGCGCGGCGTTCGGTGGTGGCGTCGGGCTGGTGGCCTGCTGCGACATCGCCATCGCCACGCCGGAAGCGAAGTTCGGGCTGACCGAAAGCAAGCTCGGCCTGTTGCCGGCGGTGATCTCGCCGTACGTCATCGCGGCGATCGGCCCGCGCCAGGCGCGGCGCTGGTTCGCCACGGGCGAACTGTTCGACGCGGCGACCGCTCTGCAGATCGGTTTGCTGCACGGTGTGGTGCCGGCCAGCGAACTCGATGCCGCCGTCGACCGGCAGATCGCGCTAATACTCAAGGCCGGTCCGCGAGCCTGCGCGCAGGCCAAGGCGCTGGTGCGGCGCGTGGCTGGCGAGACCGATCGCGACCGCCTTGACGCCGACAACGCCTCGCTCATCGCGCAGTTGCGCGTGTCGCCGGAAGGTCAGGAAGGCCTGAGCGCCTTCCTCGACAAGCGCAAGGCACACTGGAGTCGGTGAGCAGCTACCTGTAACAACGAACGTACCGGCTCGGATCGCACCACCCCAGCCTGCCGGTACCGGCACGAGCGAACGTTTCACCTTCGACGATTACTGGGGAGGCGAGTACGCCTCCTCATGCACTACCCGCCCTTTACGCTCCGGATAAGGCATCACCGAATGTTCGACAAGATCCTCATCGCCAACCGCGGCGAAATCGCCTGCCGTGTGATCCGCACGTGCCGCCGACTCGGTATCCGCACCGTCGCGGTGTACTCGCAGGCCGACGCCGATGCGCAACACGTGCGCCTGGCCGACGAGGCCTGGCCGATCGGCGGACCGCGTCCGGTCGAGAGCTACCTGCGTGGCGACGCGATCATCGAGGTCGCCCGCCAGTCCGGCGCGCAGGCGATCCATCCGGGCTATGGATTCCTCAGCGAGAACGCCGACTTCGCCGAGGCCGTGGAGGCCGCAGGCGTGGTGTTCATCGGGCCGAAGGCGGCCTCGATGCGCAAGATGGGCAGCAAGGCCGGCGCCAAGGAACTGATGCACGCCGCCGGCGTGCCGGTGGTTCCCGGCTACACCGGCGAGGACCAGGATCCGCAGAAGCTGCAGCGCGAAGCCGACGCGATCGGCTATCCACTGATGATCAAGGCCGCCCACGGCGGCGGCGGCAAGGGCATGCGCATCGTGCGCAACTCCGGCGAGTTCATGACCAACCTGCACAGCTGCCAGCGCGAAGCGGCCGGTGCGTTCGGTCGCGATCGCGTGCTGCTGGAGCGTTA
>DATDBD010000396.1:0-9201 GCA_036525015.1 Lysobacter sp. | reverse complement strand
GCGATGCGGTCGATGCCGAAGGCGATGCCGCCGTGCGGCGGCGCGCCGTACTTCAGCGCGTCGAGCAGGAAGCCGAACTTCAGCTCGGCCTCCTGCGTGCCGATGCCGAGCAGGTCGAACACCGCGCTCTGCATCGCCGAGCTATGGATGCGGATCGAACCACCGCCGATCTCGGCGCCGTTGAGCACCATGTCGTAACCGCGCGACACCGCCGTCTTCGCGTTCGCGCGCAGGTCGGCGATGTCGTCCACCGCCGGCGCGGTGAATGGATGATGCAGGGCGACGAAGCGGTTTTCCTCTTCGTCCCATTCGAACATCGGGAAGTCGGTGACCCACAGCGGCGCCCAGCCTTCCGACACCATGCCCAGGTCCTTGCCCAGCTTCAGGCGCAGCGCGCCCATGAAGTCGGATGCGGTCTTGTAAGTCGCCGCGCCGAAGAAGATCAGGTCGCCCGTGGTCGCGGCGGCGGCCTGCACGATCGCGGCCAGCGTGGCGTCGTCGAGGAACTTGGCGATCGGCGAGTTGATGCCGTCGCGCCCCTTGCCAGCGTCCTCGACCTTCATCCACGCCAGGCCCTTGGCGCCATATTTGGCGGCGTGGGCGGCGTAGTCGTCGATCTGCTTGCGGCTGAGCGTGGCGGCGCCCGGCACGCGCAGCGCGACAACGCGGCCGTCCTCGTGGTTGGCCCAGTCGGTGAACACCTTGAACTCGCACTGCTTCACCAGCTCGGCGATGTCGGTGAATTCCATCGCGAAGCGCAGGTCCGGCTTGTCCGAACCGAAGCGGCGCATCGCCTCGGCGTAGGTCATGCGCGGAAAGTGCTCGCCAGGGTTGGCCAGCTCGACGCCCATCACCTCGCGGAACACGTCGCGGATCATCACCTCGACCGTGTCCTGCACGTCGCGCTCGGACACCCACGCGAACTCCATGTCGAGCTGGGTGAACTCGAGCTGGCGGTCGGCGCGCAATGCTTCGTCGCGGAAGCATCGAGCGATTTGGTAATAGCGGTCGAAGCCCGCCATCATCAGGATCTGCTTGAACAACTGCGGCGACTGCGGCAGCGCGTAGAACTCGCCCTCGTGCATGCGCGCCGGCACCAGGAAGTCGCGCGCGCCTTCCGGCGTGGCCTTGGTCAGGATCGGCGTCTCGATGTCCTGGAAGCCGCGGCCGTCGAGCCAACGGCGCAGCGCCTGCACGAGCCTGATGCGGGTGCGCATCTTCTGCTGCATCTCGGGGCGGCGCAGGTCGAGGTAGCGATACTTCAGGCGGATGTCCTCGCCCGGATTCTCGTGGGCGTGGAACGGCAGCGGTTCGGCCTTGTTGAGCAGCTCGATCTTCGTCGCCACGACCTCGACCTTGCCGGTGCGGATCTTGTCGTTCACCGCGTGGCGCGCGCGCACGATGCCGGTGATGCGCAGGCAATCCTCGTAGCCCACGTGCGCGGCAGCGGCGAGCACCTGCGCGTTGCCTTCGACGTCGGACGGCTCGGCGACGATCTGGACGATGCCTTCGTGGTCGCGCAGGTCGATGAAGCACAGGCCGCCGAGGTTGCGGGCAACGTCGGCCCAGCCGCAAAGGGTCACGGTCTGGCCGATCAGGGCCTCGTCGACGAGGCCGCAAAAATGGGTACGCATGGGGGCTCCGGAGCTAACGGTCCGGCCTGGGCCGGAAGCTTATATTTTTAAGAACACGCCATTTTAACGGCACTGGCGGGTTACTTGCCCGGAACATCGCCGGGCGTGGCCGGTTACGCCACGCGGCCCCCCCGTCTGCCAAGGAAACAGGCATGAACCGACTACTCCAGGCGCTCGCATGGGCGGGATGGCTGGGCGCCCTGGCCGCGCCCGCCGAGGCACGGACCGTCCTGGCCAACGTCACCGAAGGATCCATCGTCGTCGCGCTGCTGGCAGATGCCTCCAGCAGCCGGATGCGCATTGGCCTGACCCTCATCCCCTCAGGGCCTGCCGAAGCCTCGGTGCCCGAGCCTGCCAGCCTCGGCTACCCGGCCTCACCCAACGCCGTGCTCTGCCGCAGCGACGATCAGGGTAATAGGGGCGATCGGGCTGACAGGGGTTATCGCGAGTGCCGAACGCCCTTCAAGGGGCCGGTGACGCTCTCCCGCGAGGTCGGCGCCACACGTTGCATCGAGGACCACAATTGGGGCTGGCGCGAGGGTGCGGTCTGGGTAGACCGGGGTTGCGGCGCCGTTTTCGTACGCATCAGCGCGAAATAGGCGCGCTGCCAACATCAGGCAGCAGGCTTGCCCGTCGGCTCGGCTTTCTTTTCCGCCGGCTTCGACTCGGCCGGCTTGGAGTCCGCGGGCTTGGAGCCCGCCGGCTTCGACTCGGTGGCCTTGCCCCCGCCGCCCTCGGACGATCCGCCCTCGGACGATCGGCCCTCGCCGGCCAGGTTGCGCTTCTTGTCCCCGTCCTTCTTGAAGTCGGTCTCGTACCAGCCGCCACCGGCCAATCGGAACTGCGGGGCGGTGAGCTGGCGACGGACCTGCGGCTCGCCGCAAGCCGGGCACTGCGCCGGATCCGCATCGGAGAGCTTCTGCAGTCGGTCGAAACGATGGCCGCAGGCGGCGCACTCGAAGGCGTAGATCGGCATGGCACGACGCAATAATTAAGGTCAGGCGGGCATTCTGGAGGCGTCGCCACGCAAATCAAGTGCGCGACGCCCATTCAGGTTAAGGTTTGAGGGCTCGCCCCCGGCCATTGCCTGCCAAGCGCTCCGAACCCGGCCGTCGGGCACTGCCACCATCGTCATGAAACCCTGTCGCTGGCGGCGGAGTTCCTGTCTACACTGACCTGCCCGCCATCCCCCAAGCGATTGATGGAAGCCCTGCGCATCTACCGGATCGACGCCTTCACCACCGAGCGCGGTCACGGCAACTCGGCTGGCGTGGTGACCAATGCCGTCGGCCTCGACGAGGCCCAGATGCAGGCGATCGCCAACGAACTGGGGCACTCGGAAACCGCGTTCGTGCTGCCCGCGCAGGACACCAGCCATCACGTGCATGTCCGCTTCTTCACGCCGGTCACCGAAGTGCCGGTATGCGGCCACGCCACGGTGGCGGCCCATTACGCGCTGGCGCTGGAGGGAGGCCCCATGGGCATCCGCCGGCAATTGACGGGCGCCGGTGTCCAGACCGTGGAAACCCGTTGGTGCAACGACGATTTCGCCATCCGCATCCAGCAGAACCGGCCCACGTTCGCCGAGCCGCTGGCGACCGAACTCGTCGATGAGCTGCTGGTTGCCCTGAGCCTGGAAAACGACGATCTCGATCCACGCTGCCCGCCGCAGTTCGTCAGCACCGGGCACGGCAAGCTGCTGGTCGCTATCACGCGTCGCAATCGCCTGCGCGAACTGGAGCCCGACCTCGCGCATCTGGTGGAGCTGGGTCCCCGCGTGGGCAGCAACGGCTATTTCGTATTCACGCTCGACGTTGAACAAGGCGATGACGCGCTGACCCACGGACGCATGTTCGCGCCCGCGATCGGCGTGGACGAGGACCCGGTGACCGGCAACGCCAATGGTCCGCTGGGCGCCTACCTGGTCCGCCACGGCCTGCTCGAAGCGGCCGACGGCGTGGCGCGTTTTCGGGGACGGCAGCAGGCGGGCAACGGCCGCCACGGCTATGTCGATGTCAGCGTGAAAGTCGAGAACGGCGAACCGGTCGGCGTGACCATCGAAGGCCGCGCGGTGCTGGCCGACAGCATCGAACGCGAACGCGGATAACCGCGTAGTCCGAAGGCGCGCGAGGTTTTCCAGTCGCCGCGCGAGCCGCATGCACCGTGTGCCGAAGTCGATATCCCGTTCGCCCTGAGCGTGGCGCGGCGAGTCGAAGGCGGGCGGGCCAGAAGGCTTCGCGCCCTCCTTCGACTTCAGTGCTTACGCGGCGATGGCCAGGCGGGAATCGGTATTACGCAGTTTCGTATATCGCCAGCAACGCTTCTTCCGCTTCGGCCAGTTGCGCGGCGACCTGATCGCGCTTGCGCGCAAGCTCGGTCGCATCGGTGCCGCCACCGGCGTACTGGTCCGGATCGGCCAGGTCCATGTCGAGCGTATGCAGCTTCGATTCCAGTTCGGCCACGCGCGCCTCGGCCTGCGCCAGCTTGTGCGCGTTGACCTTGACCGCCTTCGCTGCGGGCTTGGCCGCCGGCACCGGCGCGGCGGCGGCCTTGACTGGCACCTTGCCGTCGCCGCTGCTGTCGCGCGTGCGCAACCACGCCGCATAGGCATCGAGGTCGCCGTCGAACGGCTGGGCCACGCCGTCGGCGACGCGCCAGAACGTGTCGCAGACCAGGCCGATCAGATGGCGGTCATGGCTGACCAGCACGATCGCGCCTTCGAAGATGCTCAACGCTTCGGCCAGGGCCTCGCGCATGTCGAGATCGAGGTGGTTGGTCGGTTCGTCGAGCAGCAGCACGTTCGGCTTGCGCCAGGCGATCAGCGCCAGCGCCAGGCGCGCGCGCTCGCCGCCGGAGAACACATCGACCTTCTCGAACGCACGGTCACCCGGAAAATTCCACTTGCCGAGGAAGTCGCGCAACTGCTGCGTGGCCACGCCCGGCGCGATGTCGGCCAGGTGTTCGATCGCGGTCGTGCCCTCGCGCAGCGACTCCACCGTGTGCTGGGCGAAGTAACCGATGCGCAGGTCTGGATGGCCGCCGCGCTCACCGCTCAGCAGTGGCAATTCGCCGACCAGCGACTTCACCAGCGTCGACTTGCCGGCGCCGTTGGGTCCGAGCAGTGCGACGCGATCGCCGGCTTCGAGGATGAAACCGATCTGGTGCAGCACCGTGTGATCGCCGTAACCGCAGTCGGCGTGGGTCACGCGCAGCAACGCGTGCGGCAGTTTCGCCGGCGCCGGGAACTCGATCCGCAGCGCGCGCTCCACGCGCACCGCCTCGGTGTCGGCCATCTTGGCCAGGCGCTTGACCCGCGACTGCGCCTGCTTGGCCTTGGCCGCGCTGGCGCTGAAGCGGTCGATGAAGCTCTGCAGGTGCGCGCGTTCGGCCTGCACTTTTTCGTGGGTGATCTGCTGCAGGCGCAGGTGCTCGGCGCGCTGACGCTCGAACGCGGTGTAGTCGCCCGTGTAGAGCTTGGCCTTGCCGTCGTGCAGATGCAGCGTGTGGGTGGTGATCTCGTCGAGGAACTCGCGGTCATGCGAGATCAGCAGCAACGTGCCCGGGTACTTGAGCAGCCACTGCTCCAGCCACAGCACTGCGTCGAGGTCGAGGTGGTTGGTCGGCTCGTCGAGCAGCAGCAGGTCGCTCGGGGTCATCAGCGCACGCGCCAGGTTCAGGCGCACGCGCCAGCCGCCAGAGAATTCCTTGACGGCGCGTTCGTGGGTGTCGGGTGAGAAGCCCAGGCCATGCAGCAGCCTGCCGGCGCGGGCGGTGGCGTCGTAGCCGTTGAGTTCTTCCAGGCGGTGGTGCGCTTCTGCCACCGCCTCCCAGTCCTCGCGCTCGACCGCCTCGCGTTCGGCGACAATCGCGGCGTACACCAGGGCATCGCCGGACAGGACGAAGTCGAGCGCGGGATCGTCGAGTGCCGGTGTTTCCTGGGCGACGCTGGCGATGCGCACGCGCGTCGGGACGTCGAGGTCGCCCTTGTCGGCCTCGATCTGGCCCTGGACCGCGGCAAACAACGACGATTTGCCGGTGCCATTGCGGCCGATGACGCCCACACGCCAGCCAGCGTGAAGGGTGAGGTCTACATTGGACAGCAGCAGGCGTTCGCCCCGGCGCAGGGCGAAATTACGTAAAGAGATCATGTGGCTATTGTACTGGCCTCGCCCTGCCGACTGGTGCCGAATGCGGTGAATCCCGTCCGCGGGTTGCATCCACCCTTACCGGCCCACATCCTGAACGGAGATCGTCGCCGGAG
Organism: Lysobacter sp.; assembly: GCA_036525015.1. Taxonomy (GTDB): domain Bacteria; phylum Pseudomonadota; class Gammaproteobacteria; order Xanthomonadales; family Xanthomonadaceae; genus Lysobacter_J. The sequence continues at coordinate 3,306 of DATDBD010000396.1, read as the reverse complement.
AGCCAATGCATCACACGTCCCTGATCGCGATCCTGGTGGCCGGCTTCGTGCTGGCGTTCCTGTTCGGCTCGCTCGCCCATCGCCTGCGGCTGTCGCCGCTGGTCGGCTATCTGCTGGCCGGCGTGGTCGCGGGGCCGTTCACTCCGGGATTCGTCGGCGATCAGACGCTGGCGCCGCAGTTGGCCGAGATCGGCGTGATCCTGCTGATGTTCGGCGTCGGCCTGCATTTCTCGATGCGCGACCTGCTGGACGTGAAGGCCATCGCCCTGCCCGGCGCGGTAGTGCAGATCGCGGTGGCCACCGCGTTGGGCTGGGGCCTGGCGCGGCTGTACGGGTGGCCGGACGGCGCCGGCATCGTGTTCGGCCTGGCCCTGTCGGTCGCCAGCACGGTGGTGCTGCTGCGCGCGTTCGAGGACAGGCGACTGCTCGACACCACCCGCGGTCGCATCGCCGTGGGCTGGCTGATCGTCGAGGACCTGGCGATGGTGCTGGCGCTGGTGCTGTTGCCGGCACTGGCCGACGTGTTGCGCGGGGATGCGGGCAACCCGGTACAGGTCTGGGCCGCCCTGTTCAAGACCTTCGCCAAGGTCGGCGCATTCATCGCGGTGATGCTGATCGTCGGTCGACGCGTGATTCCGTGGATGCTCGAGCGTGTCGCCGGCACCGGCTCGCGCGAACTGTTCACGCTGTGCGTACTGGCGATCGCACTGGGCGTGGCATTCGGCTCGGCGGCGATGTTCGGCGTATCGTTCGCGCTGGGCGCGTTCTTCGCGGGCATGCTGCTCAACGAATCGGAATTCAGCCACCAGGCCGCCACCGAGACGCTGCCGCTGCGCGATGCCTTCGCGGTGCTGTTCTTCGTCTCGGTCGGCATGCTGTTCGACCCGATGATCCTGGTCGAGCATCCGCTGCCGGTGCTGGCGACCTTCGCGATCATCGTGCTCGGCAAATCGATCGCGGCATACGCGATCGTGCGCGCGTTCGGCAAGCCCAACTCGACCGCGCTGCTGATTTCCGCCAGCCTGGCCCAGATCGGCGAGTTCTCCTTCATCCTCGCTGGCCTGGGCATGGAGCTGAAAATCCTGCCGAAGGAAGGCCACGACCTGATCCTGGCCGGCGCGCTGCTGTCGATCATCGTCAATCCGCTGCTGTTCGCCGTGCTGGACCGGCGCGAGGCGCGTGAACTCGCCGCCAGGCGGACCGCCGCGGATCATGACGCTCCGCAGATTCCCGACGACGTGCGCGATCACGTGATCCTGGTCGGCTACGGCCGCGTGGGCAGCGTATTGGGACGCCTGTTGACCGAGCATGGCGTGCCGCTGGTGGTGATCGAGGAAGAGGACGACCGCGTCGATCGCGCCCGCGCCGCGGGTATCCCGACCGTACGCGGCCATGCGGCCGACGAACGCGCGCTCAAGGAAGCCGTGCCGGAACGCGCGCATACCGCCATGCTGGCCATCCCCAATGCGCTGGAAGCCGGAGAGATCATCGCCAAGCTGCGCCAGGTCAATCCGTCGCTGACCATCGTGGCGCGCGCGCACAGCGACACCGAAGTGCGCCACCTGCTCGAACATGGCGCCGACGCCACGGTGATGGCCGAGCGCGAACTGGCCCACAGCCTCGCCGAGATGGTGCTGGCGACGCCGCCTTACCGCGGCAGCAGACACCTGCCGCCCGCTGTCGTCTGAACTTCTTCCACCCACTCAATTCTTCTGCGAAGACCACCATGAGCGACCCAGAAGTCACCCAGCCACCGCAATTGAGCCCCATCGAAGCCCGGGCCGTCGCCAGCCTGATCGAGAAGCAGGCGACCACGCCCGACGTCTATCCATTGACGCTCAACGCCATCGTGCTCGCATGCAACCAGAAGACCGCGCGCGAACCGACGATGCAACTGGATCCCGGCGAAGTCGGCCATGCCCTGCGCCAGCTCGAAGGCCGCGGCTGGGTCAAGGCGCAGCACGGCGGCCGCGCCGACCGCTACGAACACCGGTTCGATACGCTGCTCGGCATCACCCGTCCGCAGGCGTCGCTGCTGGCCCTGCTGATGCTGCGCGGACCGCAGACCGCTTACGAACTGCTGACACGCTGCGAGCGGATGGCGAGTTTCGAGGGCGTGGAGGACGTGCAGCACGCGCTGGGCCGGCTGGCGCAACGCGACCCGGCGCTGGTGCGCGAGATTCCGCGCCAGGGCGGGCAGCGCGAGGACCGCTATGCGCACCTGCTCAGCGGCGAGCCGGTCATTCCCGTCGCCAGCTCGCGCGCCACGTCGTCTGCGTCGACTACCCCGTCGCTGGACGGCCGCGTCGAAGCGCTGGAATCGCGCGTGGGGGAACTCGAAGCGCAACTGGCGCGATTGCTTGGCGAGAGTGGCTCGGGTTCGGACGCTTCTTAATTGGACGTTACTCCCTCTCCCGCCTGGAGAGGATTGGGATGTGGGCAGGCAGCCCGAATAAAAGCGCCTCTCCCTAGCCTCTCCCGCAAGCGGGAGAGCGGACCGATAGGAGGCCGTGTTCGAAACTCAGGAGTGTTCGAAGTTCCAATGCCGGGAAGCAAAGGACTGCGCCAATGCACTTACCCCTTGCGAAACACCAGCTGCCCGCCTTCGGCTTCTACCTGCACGGCATCGCCGCTGACGAAATCGCCGGACAGGATCTTGTGCGCCAGCGGATTTTCCAGTTGCTGCTGGATCGCACGCTTGAGCGGACGGGCGCCGTAGACCGGGTCGAAGCCGACATTGCCCAGCAGCTCCAGCGCCTTGTCGGACACCACCAATCGCAATCCGCGCTCGGTCAGCCGCTTCTCCAGGCCCTTGAGCTGGATGCCGGCAATCTGGCGGATCTGCGCCTTGTCCAGCGGGTGGAACACGACGATGTCGTCGAGCCGGTTGATGAACTCAGGACGAAAGTGCGACTGCACCACGCCCATCACCGCGGCCTTCATCTGCACGTACGCCTCCGGTGAATCGTCGCCGGCCGCGCTTTCAACAGACATGTCCTGGATCATCTGGCTGCCCAGGTTGGACGTCATCACGATGACGGTGTTGCGGAAGTCGACCGTGCGGCCCTGGCCGTCGGTGAGGCGACCGTCGTCGAGCACCTGCAGCAGGATGTTGAACACGTCCGGGTGCGCCTTCTCGACCTCGTCGAGCAGGATCACGCTGTAGGGACGACGCCGCACCGCCTCGGTGAGGTAGCCGCCCTCCTCGTAGCCGACGTAGCCTGGAGGCGCACCGACCAGCCGGCTGACCGCATGCCGCTCCATGAACTCGCTCATGTCGATGCGCACCATCGCGTCGGGCGAGTC
>DATDBD010000395.1:0-5597 GCA_036525015.1 Lysobacter sp. | reverse complement strand
TGGAAATCGCGCGATCGGGTGTCCAACGAGCCCAGCAGCTCGCCGTAGTTCTCCAGCCGCTCGGCCACCAGGTGCTGCACGCCGTCCTCGCGCTGGATGCGGCCTTCCACGGCCAGCAGTTGCGACTCCAGCAGCACGCGGCGCTGGCGCTGCGCCACGTGATGCCAGACCACCACGTTGATCGTGCCGTCCTCGTCCTCCAGCGTCAGGAAGATCACGCCGCTGGCGGTCTGCGGCTGCTGGCGCACACGCACCAGTCCGGCGGCACGGACGAAGCGGCCTGCGGGCACCCGATCGAGCTGCGATGAACGCTGGCAGCGACGGGCCGTCAACGTCTTGCGCAGCATCGACAGCGGATGGCGGCCCAGTGTGGTGCCGGTCAGTGCGTAATCGGCGCGCATGTCCTCGCCCGCCGAGGGCATCGGCAAGGCCACCTGCGCTTCACGCCGCGACGTGACTGCGCCCAGCAGCGGCAACTGCCGCTCGACGCCGCTGATGGCCCAGCGGGCGCGATGGCGATGCCCGGCGAGGCTTTTCAGTGCGGCCGCATCCGCCAGCAAGCCCTGCTGGCGGCGATCGAGTCCGGCGCGTTCGCACAGGTCGGCGACATCGGCGAAGTCCTGCCGTTGCCGTGCAAGGCTGATCCGCTCGGCCGACTGGGCATCGAACCCCTGGATCATGCGCAGGCCGAGGCGGATCGCCGGATCGGTCTGGCCCGTCAGCCATTCCAGCGTGCAATCCCAATCGCTGTAGCGCACGTCCACGGGCAGCACGCGTACGCCATGGCGGCGCACGTCCTGCAGGATCTGGTCGGGCGTGTAGAAGCCCATCGGCCAGCTGTTGATCAGGCTGCAAGCGAACGCGGCCGGTTCGTGGCACTTGAGCCAGCAGGTGACGTAGGTGATCAGGGCGAAGCTGGCGGCGTGCGACTCGGGGAAACCATAGCTGCCGAAGCCCTTGATCTGCTCGAAAATGCGTTCGGCGAATTCCAGCGTATAGCCGTTGCCGGTCATGCGCCCGATCAGCGTTTCGCGATGGCCTTCCAGTCCGCCGTGACGCTTCCACGCCGCCATCGAGCGGCGAAGCTGGTCGGCTTCGCCGGGCGTGTAGTTCGCGGCCTGGATCGCCAGCTGCATCACCTGTTCCTGGAACAGCGGCACGCCCAATGTGCGGGCGAACACGTCTTCCAGCGCTGGCGGATATTCGACCGGTTCCAGGCCTTTGCGCCGCCGCAGATAGGGATGAACCATGTCGCCCTGGATCGGGCCGGGACGCACGATCGCGACCTCGATCACCAGGTCGTAGAAATTCTTCGGTTTCAGTCGCGGCAGCATGGCCATCTGCGCGCGCGATTCGATCTGGAACACGCCAACGGTATCGGCGCGACCGATCATCTCGTAGGTGGGACCATCGTCGGCGGGAATGTCGGCCATGGTCATCTCGTTACGACCGTGCCGGCGCAGCAGGTCCAGCGTCTTGCGTACGGCGGTCAGCATGCCCAGTGCCAGACAGTCGACTTTCGACACGCCCATGACGTCCAGGTCGTCCTTGTCCCACTGGATGACGGTGCGGTCGTCCATCGCCGCGTTCTCCACCGGCACCAGCATGTGCAGTGGATGCTCCGAGATCACGAAACCGCCCGGATGCTGCGACAGATGGCGCGGGAAGCCGATCAGTTCGGCGGTCAGGTGCAGCACCTGACGCATCACCGGCGATTCCGGATCGAAGCCGCGTTCGCGCAGGTAATCGGGCATCGGCGATTCGCCGCTCCAGCGGTCCATGGTCTGTGCCAGTTCATTGACCTGGTCCGGCGGCAGGCCCAAAGCCTTGGCGACGTCGCGGATCGCGCTCTTGCCGCGGTAACTGATCGCCACCGATACCAGCGCCGCGCGTTCGCGCCCGTAACGGTTGAACACGTATTGCAGGACTTCCTCGCGACGCTCGTGCTCGAAGTCGATGTCGATGTCCGGCGGTTCGTTGCGTTCCCTGGACAGGAACCGCTCGAACAGCATGTTCATGCGGTTCGGATCCAGCTCGGTCACACCCAGCGCATAGCACACTGCCGAATTGGCCGCCGACCCCCTGCCCTGGCACAGGATCTGCTGGCTGCGGGCGAAACGTACGATGTCGTGGACGGTCAGGAAGTAGGACTCGTAATTGAGCTCCGCAATGAGTGTCAGCTCGTGCTCGATCTGGATCCTGGCCTTGTTCGGGACGCCTTCGGGCCAGCGCCAGCGGGCGCCCTCCTCGGTCAGATGGCGCAGCCAGGTGGCCGGTGTTTCGCCTGACGGCACGAGCTCATGCGGGTAGAGGTAGCGGATCTGCTTCATGTCGAAACGGCAGCGTTCGGCGATGCGCACCGTTTCGGCCAGCAAGTCGGCGGGATAGATCGCCGACAGCGCACGCCGCGTGCGCAGGTGGCGCTCGCCGTTGGGAAACAGCCAGGCCCCCGCTTCGGCCACCGGAGTACGGCGACGGATCGCGGTCAGCGTGTCCTGCAGGCGTCGGCGCGCACGCACGTGCATGTGCACGTCGCCGGCCGCCACCAGCGGCAGCGCATGCGTGTGCCCCACCTCGCGCATCGCTTGCAGGCGCGCCTGATCGTCCGGGCTGTGATGCAGCCCGACGGCGATCCACAACCGCCCGGCAAAGACCGACTTGAGCCAAGCCACGTGCCGGTCATCGTGTGGATCATCGGGCACCCACAGGGCCAGCAACCCGTCGGGAAGCTCGTGCAGGTCCTCGCGCAGCAGCCGGTATTCGCCCTTCCCTGCCCTGCGACGGGCGACGGTGATCAGACGGCACAGCGCGCCATAAGCCTCCAGGTCCGCGACCAGCAGCACCAGCTTGGGGCCATCGACGATGCGCATCTCGCTGCCGACGATCAGCGACAGCTCGAACTTCTTCGCTGCTTCAAAGGCGCGGACGATTCCGGCCAGCGAGCATTCGTCGGTGATCGCCAGTGCACGATAGCCCTGCGTTTTGGCGCGCTCGAACAGTTCCTCCGCGACCGAGGCGCCGCGCTGGAAACTGAAAGCCGACAGGCAGTGCAGCTCCGCGTAGTCCGGCAAGGCGCTCATGCGAACCACCCGTGCAGCATGTACGGCCCGTGCTCGCCAGCGACGCAGTAGGCCCAGGCCCGTTGTCCGTTGGAGGTTTCCACCAGGTAGTAGTCGCGGCGCACTTCCTCGCCATCCCACCAGCCCGATTCGATGCGCTCGGGGCCAGCCAGCACCTTCAGCGTGTGGTCGCGCAACGGCATGGGCCGGGGCAGCAGCCAGCCCGGACGCGGCAACGTGGGCTGCGGCGATGATCGTTCGCGTTCGTTGCTTTCGCCCCAGGCGCGTTCCGGCCGATGGTCCGCGCGCACGGCCAGTCCGTGCACGGCATCGTCGCCCAGACGCGCGCGCAGCCGTTCACGCAGTTGCGTCCATGGCACCGCCTGCTGCGAACGCGCATCGAATAGATCGCGACTGGCCGGCACGAACGGCGGCAACTCGCGTGCGACCAGGCGCAGGCCGCGTACCGGCGCCGGCACCTGCGCCTGTTCCAGCCGCCCGCGGCCGAGTTCGAACAGCATGGCCGGGGCGCGCTCGGGCGTGAGCAGGCCGACGCAGACTTCGCTGTCGGCACAGCGTTCGTGCTCGAGCACCAGCGTGTAGCGCTGCACGCCGCCATCGCGGCCGGCGAGGAACGCCGCCAGGTCGGCCGTCAGTCGTCGCAACGGAAACAGCAGCGCCTGGTTTGATTCGACCTCGTGATCGAACTCGATGCGCTGGTCGAACACATCCGCCGGACGGTAATAGCGCAACGGCGGCGAGAAGTCGCCGCGCAGCGCGTCCAGGTGCGGCAGCACGGTCTTGGCGAAGCGGCGGGTGATGCTGTCGCGTGGCAGTGCGAACACCTGGCGCAACTGGCGCAGGCCCATTCGAGACAACGCCAGGGCCGTATCGCGATCCAGGCCGGCCCGTTCGATGGGAATCTGCCCCAACCCCGTCAGCAGCGTCTCCTCGCTCAGCCCGATGCCGTCGTGGACATTGGCCAGCACGCGCGCGGCGTACGGATTGGGCGCGGCCACCAGGCGATGGCGGAAGCCCAGTTCGCGCAGTTCCTCGCGCATCTGCGCTTCCAGTCGCGGCCACGGACCGAACAGCTTCAGGCTGCGGCCGATCTCCAGCACGATCGCATGCGGGAAATCGGTGCTGACCTGCGAGCTGAAACGGTAGGCCCAACTGGCGAGGAATTCGCGCCAGCGCGCCGCCGCTTCGGGGTCGTATTGGACGGTGATGAAGCCGGTGCTGATGGCCTGTGCCGCCGCGAGGGACTGACCTGGGCGCAGGCCGAGCGCACGCGCAGGCGGATTGACCGAATGCAGCACGCGCCGTTGCACCGGCCCGGAGATCAGCGCCAGTGGCTGGTCAGGCTTCTGGTGGCCACGGAGGACTCCGTCGAGCGCCAGATGCGGCAACAGCAGGCAAACCCAGCGCACGGCAGTCCCTCAAGCACACGGTTGCGGCAGCGCTATGGGCCGCGTCGGCGCCAGGCCGCCACGGCACTTGAGCACACGCAACTGTCGCGGGTTCGTTTCGATGGCGATGCGCAACGCGGCCGGCGACGGATTGCGCGCGGCCTGGCTCGGACGAAAGCCGAAGGCCAGGCAGCGCCCCGTTTCGGCAGCCACCTGCAAGCGTCGCAATGCGCGGTCATCGGCCTGGAGCGGCCAGCACAGCACCGCGGCGCACGCCCCCGAACGCAGACATTGCTCGGCCGCCCACAGCGCATCGCGCGCACTCGCCTGAATGACCTGCAACTGCGGCAGGCGCACGCCGGCCCGTTGCCATGCAGGTGCAAACGGCACGTAGGGCGGCGCGACCACTGCGATCACGCCATCGTCCTGCGACAGTCGCGCCAGCGTCGGCCATAGCAATTGCAATTCGCCGACGCCGTCGGCCGGGATCAACAGTTCGGTCAGCGCGGCATCGGGCCAGCCGCCCATGGGCAGCGCCTCATCCAGCGCATCAAGCCCTGTCGGTTGCGGAGTGGAGGTTGGCAGCGCATGCGGCTGCCCCTTCCAGACCCTTCGCTGGTCCAGCAACGCATCGATCGCGACGACGGCGCCCATCTCAACCCCGTCGAACCAGTCCGCAGAAGATCCCTTCTATGGCGAAGTCCTGCCCCGGCCGCACCTCGATCGGGGCATGCGCGGGATTGCGCGGCAGCAGGCGGATGCCGCGCCGCCCGTGCTCCAGTCGTTTGATCGTGATTTCCTCGTCGATGCGTGCCACCACGGTCTGGCCATCGCGCGCTTCGCTGCTGCGGTGCACGCCGACCAGGTCGCCGTCGAGGATGCCGTCGTCGATCATCGAATCGCCCTGCACTTCCAGCAGGTAATCCGGCGGCAGCGAGAACAGGCGGCGGTCCAGTTGCAGTTCCTGATCGATGCCGATGTCGGCGCCGATCGGCTGGCCCGCGGCCACTCGGCCCAGCACCTGCAGCGTCACGACGTCCAGGCGCGTGCGGCCCGGGATGCGGATGCCGCGCTTCTGGTTCGGCGACAGTTCGATCAGCCCGGCTTCCGACAGGGCCTGCACGTGCTT
>DATDBD010000394.1:0-11044 GCA_036525015.1 Lysobacter sp. | reverse complement strand
AGACATGATTGCGGGCAAGTGGCACCAGCTGAAGGGTCAGATGCATGCCAAGTGGGGCGATCTGACGGACGACGACATCGATGTGGCGCAGGGCAATGCCGAATACCTCGCCGGTCGCCTTCAGGAACGCTATGGATGGGAACGCGAACGCGCAGAGCGCGAAGTGCGCGACTTCGAGAAGAGCCTGCACTGAGTCGTCCTTGCCTGCGCAGCGCGCCGGCATGGGGTCGGCAGGGGCCGACCGGGACGCGCTTAGCGGGCGGTAACCGACGGGCCGGTTAATGCGACCGGCCCGTCGCATATGCGGTCCGCCAATGCGACTGCGCTCCGCCAAGGCGACGTCAGTAGTCGCCGGGCGGGTCGGCGACGAACCCTTCCGGGAAGGCATGCGGGCGATCGCGCCAGCGATACGGATGGGGCAACACGCCTCGTGCGACGAGCGCATCGTGGTCGTCGTAACGCAGTTCGCTGATCTGGACCGGCGCACGCGATGATCGTTCGAAGCCGGTGCGCGAGGCCTGCGACCATTCGCGCGCGCCGTGACCGGTGCCTATCGACTGCGCCGCCATGTCGGAGTCCGCCGATCGCGACTGCGCCGCAGGGGAAGCCGACTTGGCTGCGTTGCGCTCGCTTCGCGCGCCGTCCTCGCGTCCCATGGGTTCGCGAGCGATAGGCCCTCGTGCGATAGGCCCGCGTGCGATAGGAGCCGGCGACTCGTCGTACCACCGCCGTGCCTCCTCGAACACCGCCACGCCGATCACGCCGACATCGTCCGGGCGTCCGGTGCGTGCGGCGTAACTGTCGGGCAGATCGGTGAACACGAACTGCGCAACCTCGTCCAGCGACTTGCGCCATCCCTGGATCTCGCTGCTCTGCCAGGGGCCGAGCACGTAACCGGTCTGCTCGGGATGCGCGGTCTGTCCCGTTACCGCATTGACGCCATCGACCGACAACACGACCAGCACGCGGCGGCCGGTGGTGTTGGTCAGGCGGACCGAGTAGCGATGGCCGGGCGAGCCGGCGATCCAGTGCTGGCCTGCATGCCGGACCGGATCGAGCCATTGGCCGGTATCGCGATCCACGACTGTCATCTCGACCAGCGGGCGGGCTTCCAGCGGAACACAGGCCACGGCGGCCAGCGCGGCGAGGAGGGCGAACAGGGTGCGCAGCATGACGGCGTCTCCGGAGGGGTCGCCGGGTTGAACGTGCCGGGGCCGGTCGCGGGGTTGGGTACACTGTGAGGCCGTTTTCCCAAGCGTCAGCGTTCGATGAGCCTTACCCGCGTCCTTACCGGCATCACCACCTCGGGCACCCCGCACCTGGGCAACTACGTCGGCGCGATCCGCCCCGCCGTGGCCGCCAGCCACGCGCCCGGCGTGGAGAGTTTCTATTTCCTGGCCGACTACCACGCCCTGATCAAGGTGCAGGACCCGGCGCGCGTGCAACGCTCCACGCTCGAGATCGCCGCGACCTGGCTGGCCTGCGGGCTGGAGCCGGACAAGGTGTGGTTCTACCGGCAGAGCGACATCCCCGAGACCAATGAGCTGACGTGGCTGCTGACCTGCGTCGCCGGCAAGGGCATCCTCAACCGTGCCCATGCCTACAAGGCCGCCGTCGACAAGAACCGCGTCGACGGCGAGGACGACGATGCCGGCATCACCGCGGGACTTTTCATGTACCCGGTGCTGATGGCGGCCGACATCCTGCTGTTCAACGCCAACCAGGTGCCGGTCGGTCGCGACCAGATCCAGCACATCGAGATGGCCCGCGACTTCGGCCAGCGCTTCAACCACCTGTACGGCGAGCCGGCTGGCAAAGAGTATTTCGCGCTGCCGGAAGCGGCGATCGAGGAAAACGTGGCGACCTTGCCCGGCCTGGACGGCCGCAAGATGAGCAAGAGCTACGACAACACCATCGCGTTGTTCGCGCCGCGCGAAACGCTGAAGAAGCTGATCTATTCGATCGTCACCGATTCGCGAGCGCCCGGCGAACCGAAGGACGCCGACAACTCCAACGTGTTCCAGCTCTACCAGGCCTTCGCGTCGAAGCAAGAAACCGAAGCCATGCGCCGCGCGTTTGCCGACGGCATCGCATGGGGCGAGGCCAAGCAGGCGCTGTTCGAGCGCATCGATGCCGAGATCGCGCCGCAGCGCGAGAAGTACGAAGCGCTGATCGCACGTCCCGCCGATATCGAGGCGGTGCTGCGCGACGGCGCCAAGCGCCTGCGCGAGCGTTACGCCATCCCGACGCTGCAAGCGCTGCGCGCGGCGGTTGGCCTGCGCGATCTGTCGCAGGTGACTGCCGGTGGTGCAAGGAAAGCGGCGAAGATCGCGTTGCCGAACTTCAAGCAGTATCGCGAAAACGACGGACGCTTCTACTTCAAGCTCGTCGATGGCGACCGTCTGCTATTGCAGAGCGTCGGCCACGACTCGGCACGTACGGCTGGCCAACTCATCGGTCGCCTGAAGCAGGAAGGCGGCGCGGCGCTGCATCCCGCCGGAAGCGCGGCGGTGCACCTGGGCGAGGATCTGATCGGCCATCTGCACGAGGGCGTGGAGCTGTCCGAGGTGGTGGAGGCGCTGGCCCAGTTCGCCGCCGAGGACGCTTGAACCGGCTGGCCGTTCATCCGTTGCCTGAATAGCCGGCCGAACTCTTTTTGGCTGAACCGCAAGCCGCGCAGGCGTTGCCGCCTCGGAGCGTATGGTCCCCCTGTGCGGGAGGTCACATGTTCAGGGGCGAGGGGGCGGTAGCCTGACGCCCCCTGAAATCCCCCTGTCCGATGTCCGCCGTACTGTCCCTGCCATTGCCGGATGAAGCCAGCCGCCAGGCCGCGCTCGACGCCTATGCGGTGGTCGATACCGTGCCCGAGCAGGCGTACGACGACATCGTCCGGCTTGCGATGAGCCTGTGCGACGCGCCGGCCGCGGCGATTTCGCTGGTCGATCACGACCGCCAGTGGTTCAAGGCGCAGATCGGCCTGGATGTGCGGCAGACACCGCGCAGCGAGGCGATCTGCGATCACGCCATCCGCCAGCCGGGACATGCTCTGGTCATCCACGACCTGGAAGCGCAGTCGCTGTATCCGCGGACTTCGATGCGCATCGACGGACAACCGCTGCGCTTCTACGCCGGCGTGCCCCTATCGAGCCCCGATGGCCATGCGCTCGGCACCGTGTGCGTCATGGACGTGCGGCCGCGCCGCCTGCGTCCGGGCCAGCGCGAAGGCCTGGAAGTGCTGGCGCGCCAGACCCAGCACCTGCTCGAGCTGCGCCGTTACGCCCTGGAACAGCGTCGGCTGCTGTCGGAACGCGAGGCGTTCGCCAAACGCCTGGAAGACGCGCGCGCCGACCTGCAACGGCGTAACGACCTGCTTGAACACAGCGCCACCCATGATGCGCTGACCGGCCTGCTCAATCGTGCCGCGCTGTCGCAGCTGCGCGAGAATCCGGCGGCGATGGCCAAGCTGCAGCACGCGCCTTACACGCTGATGCTGCTCGACGTCGATCACTTCAAGCAGGTCAACGACCGCCACGGGCACCTGCTCGGCGATCGCGCGCTGCGAGCGGTCGCCGATGCCGTGGCCGGTTCGATCCGGCACGACGACGTCGCGGTGCGCTACGGCGGCGAAGAATTCCTGATCCTGTTGCCCGACACCCGCCTGGCCAGCGCGACGCAGGTGGCCGAGCGCATCCGCCAGCACATCGCGCGCGCCGCATTGCCGTTTCCACTGACCGTGTCGATTGGATTGGCGGCGGGCGAGCCCACCCGCGACTGGTCCGAACGCGTGTTCGATCGCGCCGATCAGGCGCTGTATCGCGCCAAGGCGACCGGCCGCAACCGGATCGTGGCTGACGACACCTGGCACGGCTAAGCGCGGTTGCTCGCGCAGCTATCGAGCCTCATCGACTCGACGATGCGTAAAGCGGCATCGGCGCTCGATCAACCCCAATGGTTGGGCGTGCTGCCGCGTTCGGGATGACGCATGCGTATGACGCAGAAGCGCTGACCGGTCGGCGCTTCCATCACCCACCAGCGTTTGACGAACCCGATCTTCTTCGCGCCCAGTGTCTCCAGGCGCGCCACCTCGGCATCGATGTCATCGGCTTCGATGTCCAGGTGCACGCGCGAGGGGTGATCGACCTTCTGTACTTCGATGGCCAGCTCGGCCGGCGTTTCGCCGAAATTCACGTAGGTGCCCGGCTCGTCGCCGGCGTCGGGATCGGTGATGGTCATGCCCAGCGCCTTGCTCCAGAACGAGGCGGCGGCACCGAGGTCATCGGTCTGGCAATCGATGATGAAACCGGCAAGGCGACTGCGATGTGCCATGGGGGTTCTCCATGGGGCGGGCCATGGGCCCGCCGTTGGGATTTCCGAAATGTCGCGGGAAGATCAGTTCGGCAACGACATGTCGTCCAACAGCGCCTTGAGGAAGCGCGCCGCTTCGCCGCCGGTGCAGGCGCGATGGTCGAACGTCAGCGAGATCGGCATGCGGCGATGCACCTCGATGCCGCCGATCACCGCCACCACGTCATGGCTGAGCTTGCCGGCGCCGATGATGGCCACGCACGGCGGCACCACCACCGGCGTCGCATAGCGGCCGGCGAACATGCCGAAGTTGGACAGCGAGATGGTGTAGCCGCTCAGTTCGCTGGCCGGGATCGAACGGTCCTCGACCTGCGTGCGCAGGCGCTGGATCGCGGTGCGGATGCCGGTGCCGTCGAGCATGTCGGCGTTGCGCAGCGCCGGCACGAACAAGCCGTCCTCGGTATCGACCGCGATGCCGATATCGACCTGCGGATGCAGCGTGCGGCTGAGGTTGTCGCCGTCGAACCAGGCATTGAGCGCGGGCACGGTCTTGCATGCCGTGACGATCGCGCGCACCAGGCGAGCGGTGATGTCCTGCTTGCCGATCCAGGCGTGCAGGTCGGCGTCGTCGACCAGCGTGGTCGGCACGACCTTGCTGTGCGCATCGGCCATCACGCGCGCCATGTTGCGGCGCACGCCCTTGAGTTGCTCGGGCTGGCCGCTGGCGGTCACGCCCGGCGGCTGTGTGCGCATCGGCTTGCCGGCTTGCGACAGCGTGCTACGCGCCGCCGATGCGGCCGCAGGCGCGGGAGCGGCGACGGCGCGGTCGGCGGCGCGCGCGACCGGCGCGGCGCCGGCCTTGGCCGAACCATCGGCCGCCGCACGCTTGACGTCGTCCATCGTCACCACGCCCTCACCACCGGTGGCGCGCACGCGGGTGAGGTCGACGCCGAGCTTGCGCGCCAGTGCGCGCACCGCCGGCATCGCCTTGATGCCGCCGACGGCGACTGCCTGCTCGCTGCGCACGGCATCGGAGGTCTGCATCGCGCCGACCACGGTGCCGGCGTCATCGCGCTTGTCGGCCTGCTGCGGCACGGGCGTGCCGGCGGCGCTGATGGTGCCGCCGTCGTCGGAGGCGATGACCCTGTCGCCGTCGCTGGGCACGTGGCTGCCGGCACCGTGATGGTGGCCGGTGTCCTGGCCTTCGGCGCGCTGTGGCATCGAGGGGTCGACCTCGAACTCGGCCAGCATCTTGCCGGTGACGATCACGTCGCCCGGACCGCCGGCAAGCTTGAGTACCTTGCCGGACACCGGCGATGGCACTTCGACCACGGCCTTGGCGGTCTCCATCGACACCAGGTTGTCGTCCAGCGCAATCGTGTCGCCCACCTTCACGAACCACTCGACGATCGTCGCGTCAGGCAGGCCCTCGCCGAGGTCGGGAAGCAGGAAGGTCTTGGTTTGGCTCATAACGCTTCTCTTGTAGGGCGGGCCTGGGCCCACCGGTTGATTGTAGAAAGCCGGTGTCTGGAATGCGTTTGCAGCGGTGTCAGAAGCGGCGGGCCGAGGCCCGCCTACGAGTCGTCGACTTCGAGGAATTCCAGCGCACGCGCCGGAATCCAGCCCTGCAGTCCCTTGGAATTCTCGGCCCACCACCATTGCGCAAGCTCGTAGTGCAGGACCAGGATCTCGTCGGAGTCAGCGTCGAGCTCGCGCGTGTCGTAGTCCGAAAGCGCCGTGGCCGGGCCATGGTCCGCGTCGAAGATCGCCGCGGGCATCCAGCCGCCGTGGCCCTCGGCGATCGTGGTCCATACGAACTGCGGCCAGTCGCGGTCGCGGTCGCCCAGCGTCACCGGTTCGCCACGCGCCACCTGGATCGCCGGGCGATCCGGAGCGCGGTGCGAAACGACGACGCGGGCGCGGCGCATGCTTCAGCTCGCCGCCAGCGTCCGCTTGGTTGCGGCGACGATGCGGTCGACGCTGGGCAAGTACTTCATCTCCAGGCGGAACAGAGGAATGTGCGTGTCGTAGCCGGTGACGCGTTCGACCGGTGCGAGCAGGTCGTACATCGACTCCTCGGCCAGGCGCGCGGCGATCTCGGCGCCAAAGCCGGCGGTCTTGGGAGCTTCATGCACGATCACGCAGCGGCCGGTACGGCTGACCGATTCGGCGATCGTGGCGAAGTCGAGCGGGCGCAGCGTGGCGACGTCGATGACTTCGGCGCTGATGCCTTCGCCGGCCAGCTTTTCGGCCGCTTCCAGCGTCTCTTTCACCTGCGCGCCCCAGGTCACCAGGGTCACGTCGGTGCCGTCGCGCAGCACGTAGCACACGTCCAGCGGGAGCGCTTCGCCATCGTCGGGCACCACTTCCTTGTACTGGCGGTAGATGCGCTTGGGTTCCATGAAGATCACCGGATCCGGGTCGCGGATCGCGGCGAGCAGCAGGCCGTAGGCGCGCGCCGGCGAGGACGGCATCACCACGCGCAGGCCAGGCACGTTGGTGAAGATCGCCTCGTTGGCTTCGCTGTGGTGTTCCGGCGCGCGGATGCCGCCGCCCCACGGCACGCGCAGCACCATCGGGCAGGTCAGGCGGCCGCGCGTGCGGTAACGGAAGCGCGCGGCGTGGCAGATGATGTGGTCGACCATCGGGTACACGAATCCGTCGAACTGCGATTCGGCGACCGGCTTCATGCCCTGCGAGGCCAGGCCGACGGTGAGGCCGGCGATGGTGGTCTCGTCCAGCGGCGTGTCGAGGACGCGCTCGGGGCCGAACTGCTGCTGCAGGCCGGCCGTGGCGCGGAACACGCCGCCGTTGACGCCTACGTCCTCGCCGAGCACCAGCACGGTGTCATCGGCTCGCATCTCGTAGGCGAGTGCCTGGGTGATGGCCTCGATCAGGGTGATCGCCGCCGGCGCGGTGGTGTTCTTGCCGGCGTCGGTCTTGGCTGCGTTCTCGGCGTTCATCGGCGGCCCTCCAGGGCGAGCGCGAACGCGCGTTGCGCCAGCAGGTCCGGCGGCGGATCGGCATAGAGGTAATCGAACATCGCCTCGACCGGCTGCACCGGCGTTTCCAGGTAGGCGTTGATCTCTTCGTCGACGCGCTTGCCGCACTCCTCGGCCCATGCCTTTTCTTCCGCTTCGCTCCACACGCCCTGCGCGGTCAGGTAGTTGCGCAGGCGCATGATCGGCTCGCGCGTCCAGGCGGCCTTCACTTCGTCCTCGTTTCGGTAACGGCGGGCGTCGTCGGCGGTGGTGTGGTCGTGCAGGCGGTAGGTCATGAATTCGATCACGCTGCCGCCTTCGCCGTTGCGCGCACGCTCGGAGGCGCGGCGCATGCCTTCGAGCACGGCGATCAGGTCGTTGCCGTCGACCTGCAGACAGTGCAGACCGCCGGCCAGGCCCTTCTGCGCCAGCGTCTGGGCACCGGTCTGGGCCGAGCGCGGCACCGAGATCGCCCAGCCGTTGTTGATCACGCACAGCACCAACGGCAGCTGGTAGGCGCCGGCGGAATTGAGCGCGGCGTAGAAGTCGGTCTTGGACGAACCGCCGTCGCCGCAGCAGGCCACGGCCAGTTGCGGTTGCTTGCGCAGTTTGAAGTTGAGCGCGGCGCCGGCGGCGTGCAGGCACTGCGTCGAGATCGGCACACACCAGGCGTAGTCGTGCCTCGGCCCGGAGAAATCGTTGCCGCGTTCGTCGCCGCCCCAGTACAGCAGCACCTCGCGCGGCAACACGCCGCGCATGAACTGCGCGCCGTACTCGCGGTAGCTCGGAGCAAAGACATCTTCGGGCTGCATCGATCCGCCGATGCCAACGTGGGTGGCCTCGTGGCCGAGACAGCTGGCATAGGTGCCCAGCTTGCCGGTGCGTTGCAGTGCGATGGCCTTGGTATCGAAGGTGCGCACGAACAGCATCTGCTTGAACAGCGGCAGCAGCGCCTTGGCGTCGCGGAAGGCCGGCGGCAGTTCGGCGACCGGCTTGCCGTCGGGGCCGAGGTATTGCAGGTACTCGATTTCGAACGTTGCAGCGACGCTCATCGCGTGGAAATCCTGACGGTCAGACGAACCGAGGATGATACCCGCGGGGCGTAAATGTCCCGTTGCGCGCTGCGGCAAAGCGGCGGCGTACGGTCCAAAAAAGAGCGCGGCCGAAGCCGCGCTCTGTCTGGTGCGAAGCAATCCGGCGTGCCGGTCAGGGCACGCCGACGATCCGGTTTGCATAACCGGCCGAGTTGTCGCCGGCTGCGGGATCTGGCGTGGCCGAGGCGGTCGTCGCCCGTAGCGTCAGGAACCCGGTGCTGTCGGGGCGCGCGGGAATGCGGATGCTGGCGTCGAAACCCGCGCTGACACCGCTGGCCAGCGTCCCGTCGAGCCGACAGGTCGCCTCGAAGCGGATGGCGTCGCCGTTCATCGAACAGGCCCAGCCGGCCGGTGCATCGATGGCCACGTTCGCAGCCGGTGCATCACCGATGAGCGTTACCACCGGCTGCCAGGCAGCGTCGGGACCGGCGTTGCGCAGCGTCAGCCCGAAGGCCTCGACCTGTCCGTAATGCAGCTTCTTGGCAGGGCCGGTGAGGATGATCGCCAGGTCGGCCTGGCCGGTGACGCCGATCGCGGCATTGGCCTGGTTGTTGCCCGGGGACGGGTCCAGCGACTGGGCCTGCGTCGCCACGGCCAGCGCCACCGTGCGATTGACCTGCGACGGCGGCACGATGGCCTGCACGGCGAACTGCGCCGATGCATCGTGGGCGAAGGTGCTGGCGCTGCAGGCGACCGAGGTCGTGCCGTTGCCGATCTGCGGGGCATCGCAGGTCCAGCCGGACGGCGCAGTCACCGTCATCGTCGGCAGTTCCGCGTCGAGCGCGAAACCGATGCCCGGGTGAACCGCCGCGTCCGGACCGTGATTGGCCAGCGTCGCGGCGAACTGCACCGGCTGGTCGATCCGCACCGTGGCGGTGGCGGCCTGCGCGGCGACGGCCAGATCGGCGCGTGCACGCGGAGCGAAGTAGGCCACTACCGGGTCGTGGTCGGCCAGTCGCGTCAGTGCGCCGTTGCGGTCGTTCTCGGGGAAGTCGGCGTTGATGCGCGCGTGGTCGATCTGCGCGACGTTGGTGTTGAGCACCAGCTCCTCGTTCACCAGCACGTGGTCGAGCGTCTGCGCGTTGCCGTCGAAGACGAACGAATAGCGCTCCTGCGGCGGCGCGAGTTCGCCCAGGTTGACCAGGTCGGTTTCGAGCAGGTCGACGCCGTCGCCCGGCACCACGGTCTGCTCGTCCGGCGTCGGCGTTCCGCTGACGACGTTCATCGCATCGACCAGGCCGTCGTTGAAGGCGAAGGCGTTGAAGTCGCCCAGCACGACCAGGCGCGTCTGCGGCGAAGCCTTCTGGCGTTCGTCGATCACTGTCGCCAGGTACTCGGCCTGGCGCTGGCGCTTCAGGCGCACGCGCTGGCCGGTGGCGTCGTCCAGCTCGGCATCATTGAGCGAGCGCTGGTGCACGGCCATCACGCTGATCGGCCAGGCGCGGCCGTCGGCGTAGTGCACCACGGCCTCCAGCAGCAGCGGCGGACGGTCGTTGAGCGTGGCCGGCGTGCCGTCGGGCTGCTGCCACTGCAGGTCCTTGCCGATCTGGGTGACCGAAACCACATCCACACGGGCAACGCCCATCGCGACTTCGGCGTTCTTGACGAGGAACCCGACGTCGATGCCGCCGATGTCGTTGCCCTCCTGCAAGTAGGCGACGTACTGCGGATCCGGCTGTTCCGCGGCCACCGCATCGGTGCCGATGCGCTGCGCGAGCGCCTGCAGCGTCGACAGGTTCTCCATCTCCACCACGGCCAGGATGTCGGGCGCGTGCAGGTAATCGCGGATGCCCAGCGAGGCCTTGCTCAGGCGACGCTCGAACGCAGCCGGCGTCAGCACGGTTTCGCTGACGGCCGGGTCGTTGACCGTGTCGAAGAAGCGCTCGAGGTTGTAGGCGGCGACGGTGACCTCGTCCTCGCGCGGCAGTCGCGCCGCGCGCGGCAGCGGCAGCGGCGACAGCGCGATCGATACCGCCGGGTCGCGCAGCAGCGTGTAGCGGCGGAAGCCGAAGTCGAGCGGGCCGGTGAGGTTTTCGATCACGGCTCCGGCGGGCAGGTTGAGCGTGTAGCCAGAGCCGCCGAGTGCATCGCTGTCGACACCGATCAGCTCGGGGTTGAAGTCCCAGCGCGGGATCGGCGGTATACCGGCGCCGCCCGGAGGCGCGTCCGGCGTCTGGATGCCGGGTTCGCGGAACGGCCGCGCGACGCCGCTGACAACACCATGGAAGACGCCGTTGCTGGTGGCATTGGCGTTGACCTCCAGATTGCCGCTCTTGGTGCCGCTGGTGGGGGCGGTGACGGTGAAGCTGGCTACCGTCACGCGCATGCCTTCGACGCGTTCGAGCTGGTCGAGTGCTCCGTTCGGGTCGGGGAAAGTGGTGTCCAGCGCAATCGGCGCGGGCAGGGCGTTGCCGGTCGACAGCGCGGTCACGGTCGGCGAGCCGCCGATCTCGGTCAGCGGCGCCTGACCCGGGTCTTGCGCAGGCACGAATTCCACGACCGTGCCGCGCACGCGTACGAGATTGCCGACGGCCGCGGCCGCAGGCGGCGTGCCGCCGGTGAAGACGAACACCGCTTCGGAGGTCGCGGGGTCGGCATCGGCTTCGGCGTCGCTGGCCTGCAGGAAGAAGCCGCTGCTCTTGCGCCCGGTGACGATGCCGGTGG
>DATDBD010000393.1:0-6752 GCA_036525015.1 Lysobacter sp. | reverse complement strand
CGAACACCGAGTGGCTCAAGGGTTCGATCGAGCTCTCGCCCCGCGGTGAGGTCGTCATCGACGATCGTGGTCAGACGTCGATCCCCGGTGTGTTCGCCGCCGGCGACTGCACCACGGTGCCGTACAAGCAGATCGTCATCGCGATGGGCGAAGGCAGCAAGGCGGCACTGAGCGCATTCGATCATCTGATCCGCACCAGCGCGCCGGTCGAGGTCGCTGCGGTGGAGATGGCCTGAGGCAGAAGCGCACGCTCACCTCTCCCGCCAGCGGGAGGGGGGCTCAGGTTCCGACGTGGGCCAATTGGATCTCCGATTTTTTGCCCGAAGCCGATCCTTCATCCCCTTCTCCCGCGTGTCCCGCGTGTCCCGCGTGCGGGAGGGGTTAGGGCGATGGCGCCTTTGCACCAACACCAAGCCTCGCAAACCCTCAAGCTCGTTTAAGATCGATCGCAAGGGCCGCGATCAGGGCCTTCCGGCCGGTGCGACCACCGCGTGGAGAAACCCCTTGAACCTGCGCGACCTCAAATACCTGGTGGCCCTGTCAGACCACAAGCATTTTGGTCGTGCCGCCGCGGCCAGCTTCGTCAGCCAGCCGACGCTGTCGACCCAGATCAAGAAGCTCGAGGACGAACTCGGGGTCTCCCTGGTCGAACGTGCGCCACGACGAGTGATGCTGACACCCGTCGGACGCGAGATCGCCGAGCGTGCGCGCAAGGTGATCGCCGAAGTCGAGCAGATGGGGGAGATCGCGCGCCGCAGCCAGGATCCGGAAGCAGGCACCGTGCGCCTGGGCCTGTTCCCCACGCTCGGTCCCTACCTGCTTCCGCACGTCGTGCCCAGCCTGCGTCAGCGCTTCCCGCGACTGGAACTGCTGCTGGTGGAAGAGAAGACCGATCAGATCCTCTCGCGCCTGCGCGACGGCCGACTCGATGCCGGACTACTCGCCTTGCCGATCCACGACGACCAGTTGCACGTGGAGACGCTGTTCGACGAACCCTTCCTGCTGGCCGTTCCTCAGCAGCATCCGATGGCCGGTCAGGACTCGCTCGACCTGCACGAACTGGACGACCAGCACCTGCTGCTGCTCGAGGAAGGACATTGCCTGCGCGACCAGGCACTCGACGTTTGCCGCATGTCCGGCGCCGACGAGCGCGACGGCTTCCGCGCCACCAGTCTTGAAACGCTGCGGCAGATGGTCGCCGCCGGCGTCGGCATCACGTTGCTGCCGGTATTGGCGGTGCAGCCGCCTGTGCCGGCCTCGCCCGACCTGCACCTGCTGAGCTTCCGCGGCGATGCACCGCACCGGCAGATCGGCATGGTCTGGCGGCGCAGCTCGGCCATGGGGGATTTCCTCATGCAGCTGGCCAATGAGTTTCGCAAGCTGCCGGCGCAACTGCTGCAGCCGCCCAAGCCGGCACGCCCGCGCGAGGCGCGCGCATGAGCCTGCGTGCCTGGCTGGCGCTGGGCATGGTCATCGGTGTGATCGGCTGGTGGTTCTCGCCGGCGTCGCCGCGTGCGGCGCCCGTGCCTGTCCATGCT
The DNA here is from genome assembly GCA_036525015.1 of Lysobacter sp. Taxonomy (GTDB): domain Bacteria; phylum Pseudomonadota; class Gammaproteobacteria; order Xanthomonadales; family Xanthomonadaceae; genus Lysobacter_J. The sequence goes on along the minus strand of DATDBD010000393.1, from coordinate 5,214 downwards.
GCCGGCGCATCGATTGACTGCCGATTGCCACCGCGCGTCAGCTCGGGTGATTCGCCAAGACAGACGGATATACCGGCCTCGCTGGCACCGTTCCGACTGCAGGCTGCGACGCTGAAGCCGCTGGCAGGTTTCAGCGTCGAGGCGCGGGTGCTGTCGCGCGAGGACTACAGCGTCGGCCGCGAGGCCGACCTGTCCCCCACCGACCTGGCGCTGGGCTGGGGCCGCATGCGCGACGACGACGTGCTCTCGCGCCTGGACATCTCCCAGGGCGGCCGCTTCTACAGTTATCGGTGGGAGGACCAGCCGCCGCTGCCGCCGCCGGAAATCGTGCGCTCCAGCGCCAACATGCACCTGATTCCGGCGAACGAGGCCGCGGCCGAGGCGCTGCGCCGCGTGCGCAAGGACGACCGCGTGCGCATCGACGGTTGGCTGGTCGAAGCCGAGGCTGCTGACGGCTGGCGCTGGCGCAGTTCCACCACACGCGAAGACAGCGGTGCAGGTGCGTGCGAAGTCATCTACGTCTGCGCGATCGAGCAGCAATGACGTTGTCGTCGCGTCGCCTCGATGACATTGTCATCCCATGAGATCGTCATCCCCACATAGGCGGGGATCCACCGTCACTCACTCACCCTGGATCCCCGCATCAGCGGGGATGACGGCCATGGTGCCGAGAGGTGTGGACGCGGCCTACAGGCCGCCCTGCAACTTCAGTAATGCAGCAGCGAATGCAACCGTACGCCGCCGGGCCACCTCGCCCTGCCCTGCAAAGCGTCCAGTTCGATCAGCACGCTCGCACCGACCAGTTCGGCACCGAGGCGTCCGACAAGTTCGCGCGCGGCCGCCAGCGTGCCGCCGGTGGCCAGCACATCGTCGACGATCAGCGTGCGTTCGCCCGGCTTGAGCGCGTCGCTCCTCGCCTGCAGCCGGTCGACGCCGTATTCGAGCTGGTAGTCGACCTCGACCAAGGGCGGCGGCAGCTTGCCCGGCTTGCGCAGCGGCACGAAACCAGCGTGCAGCTTCTGCGCCAGCGCCGCCCCGAAGATGAAGCCGCGTGACTCGATCCCGCACACCGCCTGCACCTGGCTGCCCTGCCAGGGTTCAGCCAACTCGTCGATGCAGCGCGCGAAGCCGCCGGCATCGGCTAGCAGCGGGGTGATGTCGCGGAACACCACGCCTGGCCTGGGGAAGTCGGGCACCGCGCGGATCAGGGATTCGAAGGAAGGCATGGCGCAGGGTCAGAACCGGGCCGGCCACAATACGCGAGCGGTCTGCGAGGGGCTCAAGCCTGACCAGCCAGTAGCCGGTTGATCCGCTCAGGCCGGCAGCCAGCCCGGCGGCAGGTCCGACGCTTCCTCGCCCGCCGGGTCCGGCGGCTGGTTCAGCGGCAAGGAGGCCACGATGTCGCTGGCCTCGGGCCAGACCACGTCCGGTACGCAAACCAGAATGGTGCCGAACAGCGGCAGTTCGCCCATGCCCCCCAGCAGGGCCTCACCTTTCAGGAACACCGGGATTTCCTGGGCTTCCAGCGCGTGCCGGACCAGGTGGGCGTCGATCAGGTTGGCGGCTTCGTAGACGACTTTCATTGGCGCGCTCCTTACTGCTTTGGACCCAGAATACGCCCCCGCGTTCCAATGGAAACGGCGTGTGCAGGCGCCAGCGGCTAAACTTGGCGGTCTCCCACGCCTGTGCCTGCCTGCATGTCCGCCACGCCCGACACCACCGCTGCCGCCTCCGCACCGGAAAAGACCGACTTCATCCGGCAGATCGTTCGCGAGGACGTGGCCAGCGGCAAGCACCAGGCCATCAAGACCCGGTTCCCGCCCGAGCCCAACGGCTACCTGCACATCGGCCACGCCAAGGCGATCTGCCTGGACTTCGGCATCGCCCGCGAGTTCGGCGGCGAGTGCAACTTGCGCCTGGACGACACCAACCCGGCCAAGGAAGACCCCGAATACGTCCGCGCCATCCAGGACGACGTGCACTGGCTCGGCTTCGAATGGCACGACCTGCGCCATGCCTCGGACTACTTCGAGGTGCTGTACCTCGCCGCGGAGAAGCTGATCCGCCAGGGCGATGCGTTCGTCTGCGACCTCAGCGCCGATGAAGTGCGCGCCTACCGCGGCACGCTGACCGAGCCCGGTCGCAACTCGCCCTACCGCGACCGCAGCGTCGAGGAGAACCTCGACCTGTTCGGCCGCATGCGGGCCGGCGAGTTCCCGGACGGCGCACGCACGTTGCGCGCCAAGATCGACATGGCCGCCGGCAACATCAACCTGCGCGACCCGGCGCTGTATCGCATCAAGCACGTCGAGCACCAGAACACCGGCAACGACTGGCCGATCTACCCGATGTACGACTTCGCCCATTCGCTCAGCGACGCCGTCGAGGGCATTACCCACTCGCTGTGCACGCTGGAGTTCGAGGACCATCGTCCGCTGTACGACTGGTGCGTGGACAAGGTCGACCTGGCGAACTCGGCGGAGCTGGTGAAGCCGCTCACCGACAAGGGCCTGCCGTTCGAAGCCAGCAAGCCGCGACAGATCGAGTTCTCGCGCCTGAACTTCAACTACCTCGTCATGAGCAAGCGCAAGTTGATGGCGCTGGTGCTCGAAGGCCTGGTGGACGGCTGGGACGACCCACGCATGCCAACGCTGCAGGGCATCCGTCGTCGCGGCTACACGCCTTCGGCGCTGCGCCTGATGGTCGACCGTGTCGGCATCAGCAAGCAGAACTCGCTGCTGGACATCTCCATCCTCGAAGGCGCGCTGCGCGACGACCTCGACGCGGCCGCGCCGCGCCGCATGGCCGTGATCGATCCGCTCAAGCTGGTCATCACCAACCTGCCCGCGGGCCACGAGGAATCGCTGACCTTCTCGAACCATCCGAAGGACGAGAATTTCGGGTCGCGCAGCATTCCGTTCTCCAACGAGCTGTGGATCGAGCGCGAGGACTTCGAGGAAGTGCCGCCGAAGGGCTTCAAGCGCCTGATCCCGGGCGGCGAAGTGCGCCTGCGCGGCGCCGGCATCTTCCGCTGCGACGAGGTGATCAAGGATGGCGACCGCGTGGTCGAGATCCGAGGCGAACTGGACCTCCAATCGCGTCCCGGCATGGCCGGCGCCGACCGCAAGATCAAGGGCACCATCCACTGGGTCAGCGCGAAGCACGCAGTGAAGGCGGAAGTGCGCCTGTACGACCGCCTGTTCATGGTGCCCGACCCGGACAATGACGAAGGCGGCAAGACCTACCAGGATTACCTCAATCCGGATTCGCGCCGCACCGTGACCGGTTACGTCGAGCCTGCCGCCGCCAACGCCGAACCGGAGCAGTCGTTCCAGTTCGAGCGCATCGGCTACTTCATCGCCGACCGCCGCGACCACCGCAGCGACGCACCGGTGTTCAACCGCAGCGTCACCCTTCGCGACACCTGGGCCGGCAAGGCCTGAGGAACACTGGCATGCGTCGACTACGTCTGGCCCTGATCACGTTGTCGCTGCTGGTGCTGGCCGCGTGCGCGGCCGCGCCGGCCGGCGGTTCCGGCCAGACTGCGCAATCGCCGACCTCGCCGCCCGCCTCGGTGCCTGCGATGCCGGCCAAGGTGAAGATCGACAGCACCTGTCGCAGCGACGCTGACTGCACGATCAAGAACGTCGGCAACTGCTGCGGAGAATTCCCGGCCTGCGTCAACGTCAATAGCCCCACCGATCCGGCCGGAGTGCAAGCCGAATGCTCGCGCACGGGTCGCATGTCGGTATGTGGCTTCCGCCAGATACAGGGTTGCCAGTGCGTGCAGGGGCAGTGCCAGGATCGTGGCGGGACCGAAGGCGCGATCCCGGTCGAGGTGCGTTGATGCTGTACGCACAGGTCCACTTGACCCTGCCGGCGTGGGTCCACGAGTCGGTAGACACCTCGCGTGCCTATGCCGGCGACGAGGCCAAGGTCGCGCTGGCGATCGAACTGTCGCGTCTGAACATCGAAGCTTGCAGCGGCGGTCCGTTCGGCGCGGCGCTGTTCGGACCCGACGATCGCATCATCGCCATCGGCGTCAACCGCGTGCTGCCTCACACCTGCTCGCTGGCGCATGCCGAGACCATGGCCTACATGCTCGCCCAGCAGCGCACGCAGCGCGCGCGTCTCAACGAGGACGGGGCCGGCAACCGGGTCGGACCTATCACCCTGGCCACCTCGTCGCAACCCTGTTGCCAGTGCTACGGCGCGACGATCTGGGCCGGCATCGACCGGCTGCTGATCGGCGCGCGCAGCGACGATGTCGAGGAACTCACCGAATTCGATGAAGGTCCGTTGCCGGCCGACTGGATCGGCGAACTCGAACAACGCGGCATCGCCGTGACGCGCGACCTGCGCCGCGAGGATGCGCGAGCGGTGCTGCGTGCGTACGGCGAGCGCGGCGGCGAGCATTACTGAACCCCATGATGGACAAGGGCTTCCCCCTAGCCCTCAGACGTGATCGCGGCTTTAGCCGGGATGACGCCATGTCCGCTTCCATTGCACTTGCGACACAGCCAGCCGCTTCTTCCATCACACGGACCCCATGAACGCCGACGCCCTGCTTTGCTATTGCCGCGCCGGCTTCGAGCCTGAGCTGGCCGCCGAACTGACCGAACGCGCCGCGCTGTGCGGGCTGCCCGGCTATGCGCGCACCGAACGCAACAGCGGCCTGGTCGAATTCCTCGGAACCGACGCGGCGGCGCTGTCGCGCGCGCTGCCGTTGTCTTCGCTGATCTTCGCCAGGCAGAAGCTGCTGCGCCTGGCGGACCTGCGCCATCTCGATCCGAAAGACCGCATCACGCCGATCGTGGCGGCGCTGGAAGCCGCATTTCCTGACGGGAATGCTGCGCCGCCCTATGGTGACCTGTGGGTGGAGCATCCCGACTCCGACGAGGCCAAGCCGTTGGCCGGACTCGCACGGAGTTTCGGCAATGCGTTGCGTCCGGCCTTGCGCAAGGCGGGCTGGCTGACCCGCAGCGACGACACGCGACGTCCGCGGCTGCATGTCGTGTTCCTCGACGGCGATCACGCCATGCTCGCCCAAAGCCACGTGCGCGACAGTTCACCGTGGCCGCTCGGCATCCCACGCCTGCGCATGCATGCCGACGCGCCCAGTCGCTCCGCGCTGAAGCTCGAAGAAGCCATCCTCACACTCCTCGACGAGGATGAGCGCGCACGCCTGCTACGCGATGGCATGCGCGGCGCCGA
>DATDBD010000392.1:0-4470 GCA_036525015.1 Lysobacter sp. | reverse complement strand
GGTTCAAGGGGTTTCTCCACGCGGTGGTCGCACCGGCCGGAAGGCCCTGATCGCGGCCCTTGCGATCGATCTTAAACGAGCTTGAGGGTTTGCGAGGCTTGGTGTTGGTGCAAAGGCGCCCTCGCCCCACGCGGGAGAAGGGATGAAGGATCGGCTTCGGGCAAAAAATCGGAGATCCAATTGGCCCAACGTCGGAACCTGAGCCCCCTCCCGCCGGCGGGAGAGGTGAGCGTGCGCTTCTGGCTCAGGCCATCTCCACCGCAGCGACCTCGACCGGCGCGCTGGTGCGGATCAGATGATCGAATGCGCTCAGCGCCGCCTTGCTGCCTTCGCCCATCGCGATGACGATCTGCTTGTACGGCACCGTCGTGACGTCGCCGGCCGCGAACACACCCGGCACCGAAGTGCGGCCGTAGTGGTCGACTTCGATCTCGCCGCGCGGCGACAGCGCCAAGGTGCCCTTCAGCCACTCGGAGTTGGGCAGCAGACCGATCTGCACGAACACGCCTTCCAGATCGACGCGATGCGAGTCGCCGCCGATGCGGTCCCGGTAGACCAGCGCGGTGACCTTGTGGCCGTCGCCCATCACTTCGGTGGTCTGGCCGCTGGTGACCACGGTGACGTTATCCAGGCTGCGCAACTTGCGCTGCAGCACGTCGTCGGCGCGCAGCTGGCTGTCGAACTCGATCAGGGTGACGTGGCTGACGATGCCGGCCAGGTCGATCGCTGCCTCGACGCCGGAGTTGCCGCCGCCGATCACCGCCACGCGCTTGCCCTTGAACAGCGGACCGTCGCAGTGCGGGCAGTAGGCCACGCCCTTGTTGCGGTACTGGTCTTCGCCCGGCACGTTCATCTGCCGCCAGCGTGCGCCGGTGGAAATCACCACCGCTCGCGACTTCAGCGACGCGCCGTTGGCCAGTTGCACTTCGATCAGACCGCCAGGCTCGCGGGCCGGGATCAACTTCTGCGCGCGCTGCAGGTTCATGATGTCCACGTCGTAGTGGCGCACATGCTGCTCCAGCGCCGTGGCCATCTTCGGACCTTCGGTGTGTTCGACCGAGATGAAGTTCTCGATGGCCATCGTGTCGAGCACCTGGCCGCCGAAACGTTCGGCGGCGATGCCGGTGCGGATGCCCTTGCGCGCGGCGTAGATCGCCGCCGCCGCGCCGGCGGGGCCGCCGCCGACCACGAGCACATCAAACGCGGACTTGGACTTGATCTTCCCGGCTTCTCGATCGGCGGCGCCGGTGTCGAGCCGGGCAACGATCTGCTCCAGGCTCATGCGGCCGGAGTCGAACAGTTCGCCGTTGAGGTACACGGTCGGCACCGCCATCACCTGGCGTGCCTCGACCTCGTCCTGGAACAGCGCGCCGTCGATGGCGACGTGCTGGATGTTGGGGTTGAGCACGCTCATCAGGTTCAGCGCCTGCACCACATCCGGGCAGTTCTGGCACGACAGCGAGAAATACGTTTCGAAGCGCAGCACGCCGTCGGGACCGGCGCCCTGCAGGTTGCGCACCTGCTCGATCACATCCTGGCTGGCCTTGGACGGATGGCCGCCGACCTGCAGCAGCGCCAGCACCAGTGAGGTGAACTCGTGGCCCATCGGGATGCCGGCGAAGCGCACACTGACAGCCGGCACGCTCACGTCGGTGCCGATCCGGTTGATCGCGAACGACGGCTTGCGCGCGTCGTCGTCGGCGCGGATGTAGCCGATCTTGTCGGACAGCGAGGCGATGTCCTTCAGCAGCGCTTCGAGTTCGCGCGACTTGTCGCCATCGTCGAGCGAGGCGACCAGTTCGATCGGCTGCGTGACCTTTTCGAGGTAGGCCTTCAACTGGTTCCTGAGATCGGCATCCAACATGGCGACGGCTCCAATGGCTTGTCTTGGGGTGAACGCCGCGAGCGCCCGGGCCGGGAGGGGGAGAGAGAAGCCCGGGCGTCGCGACATTCGTTGAAGGGGCGGGACCTGGCGGACGGCCAGGTCCCGGGCGGTAGCGCGATTGCGCACCGCGATGCTCGTCGGAGTGGTCTCGTCAGAGCGATGAGCGGCGCTGCGCCGCTCGGTACGACTTAGATCTTGCCGACCAGGTCCAGCGACGGCTTCAGGGTCTGCTCGCCTTCCTGCCACTTGGCCGGGCACACCTCGCCCGGATGGGCGGCGACGTACTGGGCGGCCTTGATCTTGCGCAGAAGCTCAGCGGCGTCGCGGCCGATGCCGCCGGCGCTGATCTCGACGCTCTGGATCTTGCCGTTGGGGTCGACCACGAAGGTGCCGCGGTCGGCCAGGCCAGCTTCCTCGATCATCACTTCGAAGTTGCGGGTGATGTTGCCGGTCGGATCGCCGACCAGCGGGTACTGGATCTTCTTGATCGTGTCGGAGGTGTCGTGCCAGGCCTTGTGGGTGAAGTGGGTGTCGGTCGACACGCCGTAGATCTCCACGCCCAGCTTTTCGAATGCGGCGTAATTGTCGGCCAGGTCGCCCAGTTCGGTCGGGCAGACGAAAGTGAAGTCGGCCGGGTAGAAGAACACCACCGACCACTTGCCCTTCAGGCTGTCCTGCGTGACTTCGATGAACTCGCCATTGTGGTAGGCGGTGGCCTTGAACGGCTTGACTTCGGTGTTGATCAACGACATCGGGTGGTCCTTTATAGGAGGGGGTGGGTAAAAACGTTGCGCAAGGTTAGAAGCTGCGCATTCATCGATCAAGTTGATTGATAGTATCGCAGCGATAGGTTATGGCTATTGAAAAAGACCGGGCACCCTCCAAAAGGCGTTTCCCGTCTGGCAGGGGCGGCAAGTCTTCGGCGGCAAGTCTTTCCTGGGACCGGGCCGCCAATCGTTAGGATGACGCCCCCCGCGCGAGGCCACCGGAACAGGGTGAGATGGAACGGATCGACGCTGCACTGAGAAATGTCCGCCCCCGGCTGGGTCCCGGCGAGGCCGAACTGTTGCTGGCGCACGTGCTGCAACGCCCGCACACGTGGCTGTTCGCGCATGCCGACGACCCGATGCCCGAGGACGCCGCCCGCCGCTTCGCCACGCTGGTCGAGCGGCGCGAGGCGGGCGAGCCGGTTGCTTATCTCACCGGGCGACGGGGTTTCTGGCGCTTCGACCTGCGCGTTACGCCGGCGACGCTGATTCCCCGTCCTGAAACCGAGCGGCTGGTCGAACTGGCGCTGGAGCGGATTCCGCAAGGTGTCGATGTGGCGCTGGCCGACCTGGGCACGGGCAGCGGCGCCATCGCATTGGCGCTGGCCAGCGAGCGCCCGCGAGCGCGCATGGTCGCGACCGACGCGAGCGCCGAGGCGCTGGCGGTGGCCCAAAGCAATGCCGCCGAAATCGGGCTGCACAACGTCGAGTTCCGCCTGGGCGATTGGCTGGCGCCTTTGAAGGGAGAGCGTTTCGTACTGATCGCCAGCAACCCGCCCTACATTGCCGATGACGATGCCCACCTGGGACAAGGCGACCTGCGCCATGAACCGCGCAGCGCCCTGTCCTCCGGCATCGACGGACTCGATGCGATCCGGACCATCGCCCGCGATGCGCTCGCCCACCTTCACCCCGGCGGTTGGCTGCTGCTCGAGCACGGCTGGGAGCAGGGCGCGGCGGTGCGCGGGATTCTGGAAGCCGCCGGATGGCTGGAAGTGACGACGCACGGCGATCTGGAAGATCGCGATCGGGTGACACTGGGTCGCGCGCCGGACTAGGTCGTCTTCGACCGGCAACACGGTCGACGTTCTTTACCGCGCGACGACGTTGCGCCTTTAGACTTTCCCGCTCATCCCCCCGAGGCTCTGCGATGCGCACGCTCTATCCCGAGATCGAACCCTTCGACACCGGCACGTTGAAGGTGGACGATCGCCACACGCTGCATTACGAGCAGTGCGGCAATCCGCAGGGCAAGCCGGTGGTGATCCTGCACGGCGGGCCGGGTGGCGGATGCAGCCCGAAGATGCGTCGTTTCCACGATCCTTCCAAGTACCGCATCGTGTTGTTCGACCAGCGCGGCAGCGGCCGCTCCACGCCGCACGCCGACCTCGTCGACAACACCACCTGGGATCTGGTCGCCGATATCGAGACGCTGCGCGCGAAGCTCGGCATCGAGCGCTGGCAGGTGTTCGGCGGCTCGTGGGGCTCCACGCTGGCGCTGGCCTATGCACAAAGGCACCCGGAGCATGTCGCCGAACTGGTGTTGCGCGGCATCTTCATGCTCCGCCGCTGGGAGCTGGAGTGGTTCTACCAGGAAGGCGCGAACCGCCTGTTCCCCGACGCCTGGGAGCATTACATCAACGCGATCCCGCCGGACGAACGCCATGACCTGATCGATGCGTTCCATCGCCGCCTGGTGTCCGACGACGAAGCCACGCAGCTGGCCGCGGCCAAGGCCTGGAGCGTGTGGGAAGGCGCGACCAGCTTCCTGCACATCGATCCGGAATTCGCCGCCAGCCACGAGGATCCGTACTTCGC
>DATDBD010000391.1:0-3827 GCA_036525015.1 Lysobacter sp. | reverse complement strand
GATCAGATCCGCATCGCCGGCATCGGCGCCGTTGATGCGCACGCGCTCGTTGTACTGCAGCAGGTGCGGCGAGGTGTAGGCGCCGACCTTCCAGCCTGCCGCGCGTGCGATGGCCTCGATGAAAGCGACGGTCGAGCCCTTCCCGTTGGTGCCACCGACCGTGATCACCTTCTTCGCCGGACGTTTCAGTCGCAAGCGCTGCGAGACTTCGCGGATGCGGTCCAGCCCCATGTCGATGGACTTGGGGTGGATGCGTTCGATGTGGGTGAGCCAGTCGGAAAGCGTGCGGGTCATGGGGGACATTATCCAACAGGCTGTGCCGACGGACCCGCTCTCCTGTCGATTGCCAGAATCCAAGGCAGAGACCACAAGCCGCCCCCAAACCCAAGCCGTCATCACCTGTTGCTGTTGCCTTGCCTTAGCGGTGGCCCTTTGAACTACCGGACTGCCCCCAGACCCGAAGGGCGCCGCGCATGGATGTGCGGCGTTTTTCGACCGAGCCATGGATGGCGAGTCGAAAAATCCCCGTAGTACTGAAACTCTTGGTTTGCTCTGTCGAGAAGGCCATTTCTTTTGGTTACTTTTCTTTGGGCCAGCAAAGAAAAGTGACCCGGTCGCGACAGCGGGCGGAAGCTTAGGCTCTTGCTCTTACTTCAAGGGACAAAGCAACGGCAGCGCTTGCCCCCTCACCCCAAACCCTCTCCCGCAAGCGGGAGAGGGAGAACGCCAGTAGGGCCGACGATTCACACCGATGATTCACACCGACGATTCACAACCCTTGAAATCAACTACAGCGCCCGATGCACCGCCTCGCCAAACAACGACGTGTGATGGCTGCAGTCGTTGAGCCGCACGACTTCGAGGTGTTCGACGTCTGCGCCTTCGAGCAGGTTGAGCGTCGTCGGCGCCTGCCGGAAGCTCCACAGCCGCGCCAGCGGAATGCCCAGCACATTGCACAGCAGCACGCGATTGACCGCGTCGTGGGCCACCACCAGCAACGTATCGCCCTCGCCCAGCCCCTCGGCCGCCCGCGCGAACGCCGGCCAGGCACGGTCGAACACATGTTGCAGCGACTCGCCTTCCGGCATCAGCACTTCATGCGGTGTCTCACGCCAAGCGCGCAGGCGCTCGCCATCGCGTTCGCGGATCTCGCTGGCGAGCAATCCCTCCCAGGTGCCATGTGCGATCTCCATCAACCCGGGATCGAGCGTCAGCGGCAGATCGCGCTCGCCCAGCGCGAGTTCGGCGGTGTGGCGGGCGCGGGTCAACGGCGACGCCACCGCGCGGGTGATCGATACCTCGCGCAGTCGTTCGCCGAGCGCGCGCGCCTGCGTGATCCCTACCGGGGATAACGCGATGTCTTCCTGTCCCTGGTAACGGCCTTCGGCATTCCACGGCGTTTCGCCGTGTCGGGCTAGCAGGATGCGCATGGTTACACCTGCGCCAGCGAAAGGATGCCGGGCGTCGCACGCAATGCCGCGAGCTGATCGTCGCTGACCGGGCGGTCGATCGTGATCGCCGCGCGCGCCTGGCCGTCGCCGGCCGCGCCGAGTGCGAAGTTGACGATGTTGATGCCCGCTGCGCCCAACTGCGAGCCGACGGTGCCGACCATGCCGGGACGGTCCTCGTTGCGCATCAACAACACATGCGCCTGCGGGTCGAACTCGATCTCCACGCCGTCCAGCCGCACCACGCGCGGACCACGATGCAGCGTCGCCTCGATCTCGCGCGTGCGGTGGTCGCCGACCACCTTGAGCCGCAGCAACCGGTCGAAGCCATCGCCGTCGCCGCCCACGGTCTCGGCCACGATCAGGCCGCGCGCGGCGGCTTCCTGCAGCGCGTTGACCGGCGTTACGCGGCCCGAGTGAGTGCCCAGCAAGGCGGAAACCAGCAGGCGCGTGAGCGGTCGCGTGTCGAGCGCTTCGGTGCGCCCGGCGTAGGTGATCTCAAGGCGCGTGGGCGCCGGCACCAGGCGCGAGGCCAGACGTCCGAGCGACGACATCAGAGGCATCCACGGTCCGACTTCGCGCGCGGCTTCGGCGGTGAGCGGCGGCAGGTTTACGCAACCGGCAACCGCGCCGGTGGCGACGAAGTCGATGATCTGCCGAGCCAGGATGGTGCTGACCGCCTGCTGCGCCTCGCTGGTCGAAGCGCCCAGGTGCGGCGTGAGGATCAGTTTCTCGTGCGCGCGCAGCGGCGAATCGGCCTGCAACGGCTCGGTCGTGAACGTATCGAGCGCGGCGCCGCCCAGGTGACCCTCGTCGAGCAACCGCAGCAGCGCGGCCTCGTCGACCAGACCACCGCGCGCGGCATTGATGACGTAGGCGCCGGGCTTCATCGAGCGCATGCGCGCCTCGGAAAGCAGGTTGGTCGTTTCCTTGGTGCGCGGGATATGCAAGGTCACGATGTCGGCCCAGGCGAGAAGCTCATCCAGCGACTTCAGCGGCACGCTGCCCTTGCCGGCGGCAGCGGCCGGCAGGAACGGATCGTGCGCGGCCACCTCCATGCCGATGCCCTGGGCCTTGCGCGCGACCGTTCCGCCGATGCGGCCCAGGCCGATCACGCCGAGCCTCTTGCCTTCCAGTTCGAAGCCGGTCAACCCGACCTTGGGCCACTGCCCGGCCTTCATGCCGGCGTCGGCGCGGGGAATGTGGCGGGCCAGTGCGAACAACAACGAGATCGCATGCTCGGCGGCGGCCAGCGTATTGCCATCGGGCGCGTTCATCACCGCGATGCCGCGCTGGGTGGCGGCCTCGACGTCGATGGTGTCGACGCCCGCACCGGCACGGCCGATCACGCGCAGCTTGTCGGCGCGCGCCAGGGCCTCGCCCGGGACCTTGGTGGCCGAGCGCACCAGTACGGCGTCGACATCGGCAAGCGCGAGCGCCAGCGCGTCAGGATCCTTGATCGGTTCGGCGGCCACCTGAACTTCCCAGCCCGCGTTGCGGAACAGGGTCAGACCGTCTTCGTGTATGCCATCGCAAGCCAGCACTTTCATCGCATGCTCCAGAGGGAAGGAATCCCGCGGAGACACATGCAGCCGGCACTACGGACAGAACATCCGCATCAGGGCGATGCGGAACTACTGCTGATCGGGAGACGGGGCCGGCTGGCATGGGAATCCGCGATGACCCGCAGAGTAGGCCAAAGCGCGGCGACACCGCAACAGTTGCACTGGTAACCACCGACGGCCTGCGCGACCATGCCCCTCCCCATCGATGGAGCGACCGCATGACTGTGCAGGTGAAGGGTGAATTCGAGGTCAAGCGCTCGCCGCAGGGCGCCTGCGACCTGGGCCACGGCGTCGCCGCGGGCCACATCCGCTTCGACAAGCGCTTTCAGGGGGCGCTCGACGCCACCAGCGTGGTGCATATGCTCGCGGTCGGCACGGAAGTGGAAGGCTCCGCGGCGTATGTCGCGATCGAACGCATCACCGGCTCGCTGGAAGGCCGCACCGGCGCCTTCTTCATGCAGCACAACGGCGTACTGGACCGCGGCACGCCATCGCTGTCGCTAGCCGTGGTGCCGGACTCGGGCACGGGCGAACTGAAGGGACTGTCCGGTCGCATGACGATCGACATCACCGACGGGCGGCATTACTACACGTTCGATTACGTGTTGGGGTAAGCGGCTTCAGTGCCGTTGCTCCGCATGAGTACGCAAAGGCAAGGCAAAAGCAAAATGGATCCCCGCTTTCGCGGGGATGACGGCTTGAGTGCACGCGCCGCGAAAGCCCACTCGTCCCTGACGGCTTGTGCCTTTCGCTTTGGCTTTTGAACAGCCGATCACTCCCTGGACCCGAAGGGCGGCGTGCATGGATGCACGCC
>DATDBD010000390.1:0-10034 GCA_036525015.1 Lysobacter sp. | reverse complement strand
CCTTCCAGCGGGCCGCGCATCTTACAGCAAGCTTCGATTCCGTCAACCGGTCAAAACCGCCTTTCTGCACGTCCCCGCCGCGATCAATCGCTTCACCTCAGCGGGGCGCGCATTGTGCACATGCACAACGGAATTTGGAAGCCTGTTTTTTTATTTTCTTGAAAGTTTTTTTGTTGACTTATGCGGCAATCAGACGAACGCGTGCAAACGTGCGCTTTCCGACCGCGAGCACGCCCTCGAAGCCGGGCGTAAATACGCGTTGCGCATCTTCGATCACTTCGCCATCGACACGCACCGCACGCTCCTTGAGCTTGCGGTTGGCCTCGGAATTGCTTGGCGTCAGCCCCACCGCCGTCAGTAGCGCCGCAATGCGCAGGCCATCGGAAGGCACTGCGACATCGGTCAGCGGCAACGACGCGATATCGCCCTCGCCGCGCACGGCGGCATTCCAGCCCGCGACGGCCTGGTCCGCCGCTTCATCGCCGTGGAAACGCGCCGCCAGTTCTCGCGCCAGACGCAGCTTCAGATCACGCGGATTGAGCTGGCCCGTATCGATGTCGCGGCGCAGCGTCTCGACCTCGCTCAGCGTGATCTCGAAGCTCAACAGCTCGATCCAGCGCCACATCAACACGTCGTCGATCTTCATCGTCTTGGTGACCATGTCGATCGCAGGCTCGTTGATGCCGATGTAGTTGCCCAACGACTTGGACATCTTGTTGACGCCGTCCAGACCCTCCAGCAGCGGCATCGTCAGCACGATCTGCGGCGGCTGGCCGTAGTGCTCCTGCAGGCCACGGCCCATCAGCAGGTTGAACTTCTGGTCGGTGCCGCCAAGCTCGACGTCCGCCTTCAGCGCCACCGAGTCGTAGCCCTGCACCAGCGGATACAGGAACTCGTGGATCGCGATGGACTGCTGGGCGGCGTAACGCTTGGAGAAATCGTCGCGCTCGAGCATGCGCGCGACAGTGTGCTGCCCGGCCAGCTTGATCATGTCGGCGGCTGCCATCTGCCCGAACCACTCGGAATTGAAGCGAACCTCGGTGCGCTCCTTGTCCAGCACCTTGAACACCTGGTCGGCGTAGGTCTGGGCGTTGGCCAGCACATCCTCGCGGGTCAACGGCTTGCGGGTGACATTCTTGCCGGTGGGGTCACCGATCATTCCGGTGAAGTCGCCGATCAGGAAGATCACCTGGTGCCCCAAGTCCTGGAACTGCCGCATTTTGTTGAGCAGCACGGTATGGCCCAGGTGCAGGTCCGGGGCGGTCGGATCGAAGCCGGCCTTGATGCGCAGAGGCCGGCCGAGCTTCAGGCGGGCCTCCAACTCGTCGCGCTTGAGGATCTCGTCGGCGCCGCGACCGATCAAGTCGAGGGCCTGTTGTGCGTTCGGGTCACGTTGGGGGGACAAGGTGGGGGCTCGCTGAAAGGGGGACGGCCGCGGATTTGCGACCGCGAACGTGAATAAAGTTAAAGCCCGGTTAAGAGGCGCCAAAGCGAAAAACCCTATTCATCTCAAGGGTTTGACGCGCACTGCTGCGATGACTATGTTAGCGCCGCTACACGCGCTACACATCTTCGCGCGGGGGATTTACGCAATGACTCGACCCGAGCAGGTTTCCGGACCCGCCCAAGCCCGCCGCGAGCGCCTGAACGCTTTGCGCGAAGCCGCCCTGCACCGCCCGGTGCTGGCACGCCATTTGTCCGACGGCTTCAACGGCCGCTGGTCGCGTAGGCAATGGGTCCAAGCCAGCCTGTTCGCGACGATCGGCATGCTGGTCGTGGCCATCGTGCCCGGTTTCGAGACGCCATTGCTACAGAAGCCGGCGATGCATGCCACGCGCCATTCGATGGCGCTGACGTTGCCGCCGCTGCCGATTGCGCGCCTGAAGGGCGCCAGCGGCGACAGCTGGCAGGTCGTGCGCGTCAGCCGCGGGCAGACGCTGGGCTCGTTGTTCGAGCAGCTCGATATCCCCGCCTCGACGATGCACGCGATCCTCGACCATCCCGGTGCCAAGGCTTCGCTGACCCGCCTCAAGCCCGGGACCGAACTGGCGTTCGACCTTCCCGTGGACGGCCAGTTGCGCACGTTCCGCTACGATCGTGACGACAGCCACCGCATCGAGTTGAGCCTCACCGGCGAGAGGGTCACCGAGAAGGTGATCGTGCGCCCGACCGACACCCGGACTGTCGTGATCAGCGGCGAAGTGGGCTCCTCTCTGTTCCGTTCGGCGCGCAAGCTGGGGCTTTCCGGCTCCAACATCAACACGCTGACCGACGACATCTTCAAGTACGACATCGACTTCAACGAGGATGTCGGCTCCAGGGACCGTTTCAGTGTCGTGGTCGAGCAGACCTGGCGCGAGGGTGAGCTGATCAAGACCGGCCCTGTGCTGGCGGCGACCTTCACCACCGGCGGCAAGCTGCATACCGGCTTCCGCTTCGAGCGCAACGGCAAGTCCGAGTACTTCACCGGCGATGGCCGTCCGCTGAAGAAGAGCTTCATCCGCATGCCGATCCCGTATGCGCGCCTGACTTCCAGCTTCGGCACGCGCCGCCACCCGGTCCTGGGCCGGGTGCGCATGCACAAGGGCGTGGACTACGGTGCTTCGACCGGCACGCCGATCATGGCCGCCGGCGACGCCCGCGTGGCCTCGGTCGGCTGGCAAGGCGGCTACGGCCGCGCGGTGGTGCTCGACCACGGTCGCGGCTACACCACGCTGTACGGCCACATGTCCCGGTTCGGCAAGATCCGCCAGGGTCAGCGCATTCCGCAGGGCACGGTAATCGGCTACGTCGGCAGCACCGGGCTGGCCACCGGCCCGCACCTGCACTACGAATTCCGCGTCAACGGCGTGCACCGCAATCCGCTGTCGATCACGATGCCGCCGCCGGAGCCGCTCAGCGGCGTCGCGCTGGCGCAGTTCCGAGCGCAGACCAGCGTCGCGCTGGCCCGCATCCAGGAAGTGGAAAACATCATCTACGCCGACGCCGGCCCGATTCCGGCCAAGCTCGAGGCGAAGAAGGAATCCGGCAAGCCGCGCAGGCAGAAGGCCTGACGTGCCAGCCAACGCCGCAGGTCCGGCCGCGGCCGGCCTGTTCGTCGGGCTGATGTCCGGCACCAGCGCCGACGGCATCGATGCCGCGCTGGTGCGGTTCGACGATTCCGTTACCCATCCCCACTGCGAACTCCTGCTCGGCCGCACCTACCCGTGGCCGGATGAGGTGCGGGTGCGCCTGGTCAAACTGGGCCAGGGCGCCGACGCGCGTTCGCTGGAAGAACTGGGCACGCTCGATGTGCAGGCCGCCATGGCCTTCGCCGAGGCAGCGCGCGCCGTGATTGCGCAGGCCGGCTTCGATGCAGCCCAGGTCCGCGCCATCGGCTCCCATGGTCAGACCGTGCGCCACCGCCCCGAAGGCGCGCGCTACGACGGCCAGCATCCTTTCACCTGGCAGATCGGGGACGGCAATGTCGTCGCCGAGCGCTCCGGCATTGTCACCGTGGCCGACTTCCGCCGCCGCGACGTCGCCGCCGGTGGCCATGGGGCGCCGCTGATGCCGGCATTCCACGCCGCCATGCTGCATTCGGCGGACGAGGACCGCGCGGTACTCAACCTGGGCGGCATCGCCAATTTCACGCTGTTGCCGGCGCACGGCGACGTGCGCGGGTTCGATACCGGCCCGGCGAACGCGCTGATGGATGCCTGGTGCGAGCGGCACCGGGGCGCGCCGTTCGATGCTGGCGGCGCCTTTGCCGCCAGCGGCCAGATCGATGCGGAGCTGCTGCTACGACTGCTGGAAGAACCCTGGTTCATGCTGCTGCCGCCGAAGAGCACCGGCCGCGAACAGTTCCAGCTGGACTGGGTGCAGGCACGACTGCACGGCGGCGAGAAGCCCGAGGACGTGCAGGCCACGCTGCTGGAATTGAGTGCCGCGACCGTGGCCGATGCCCTGCGCGCGCACCAGCCGCGCACGCGGCGCGTGATCACCTGTGGTGGCGGCGTGCGTAACGAGCGCCTGCTGGCGCGCATTGCCGCGCAGTTGCCCGATGTCGTGGTCGAGACGAGCGCGGTCTACGGCCTGGATCCGGATTTTGTCGAGGCCATGGGCTTTGCCTGGCTGGCCCGGCAGACCCTGGCCGGCCTGCCCGGCAACCTGCCCAGCGTGACCGGCGCGCGCGGTCCGCGCGTGCTCGGCGCGGTCTATCCCGCCGGCTGACCCTTGTCGTCGCCGATGTAGGCGAGCAGGTCCAGGTCGAATTGGCTGCGAGTCTGAGTGCCGGCCGTTCCTGACGGTTCAACGCGGCCGATCATCGCGAAGCCCGGGTCGCTTGGAACACCCTCCAGCGCCGCGATCGCTTCCTGCAAGGCGCGGGCGTCGCTGTCGTCGAAGCGCGCCGCCATACGGCTCTCGCAAGCGAACAGGCCGTGTTCCAGCAGGTGCATCAGGCAATCCTGCAGGCTCCAGCTACGCGCGTTGGCGACACGGCGTATCCGCTCCAGGAGCACTGGATCGATGTCGTGCAGCACGATGTCCGTCATATCGGCACCCCTCGTGAAGCCCCTGCCCTCGATATTAGCCTCTAACCGCCCCGGCAACAGGGTCGCCGTCCGGCTTGCGCAACGTTAGCACCAGGCACAGAAGCAGTGCCGGCAGGCCGATCAGGGCGGTGCCGACAAAGAACAACGAATACGCCTCCAGCAGGCCGCGGCCGACCTCCAGGTGCTCGATGGTCGCGCCGGAGAAGCCCTTGAGCACCTTGCCCGGCAGCGCGTAGAACGAACTGAGCAGCGCGTACTGGGTGGCGGTGTAGCCGGCACTGATGAGGCTGGACATGTAGGCGATCAGGGCCACGCCGGCGAAACCGCTGCAGAAATTGTCAATCGCCATCACCGCCGTGAACACGCCCGCATCCGCGCCATGCAGCGCCAGGTACGAGAAGGCCAGGTTCGAGCCCGGGCCCAGCACCGCACCGGCCAGCAGTGTGGCGAATGCGCCGAAGCGCATCGCGCTCAGGCCCGCGGCAGCGATGCCCAGGATCGTCGCCACCAGGCCGAACGTGCCACGCACGTAGCCGACGGTCTCCTTGTCGATGCCCAGGTCGGCATAGAACGGGTTGGCCATAGGTCCGAGCACGAAGTCGGGCAGGCGATACAGGCTGATCGCCAGCAGCATGATCAGCGCCCAGCGGCCGTGCTGACGGAAGAACGCTGCGAACGGCTCGATCACGGCATCGCGGGTGCGCAGCACGGGCCGCGCCAGCGGCCGCGACCACGTGGCCTCGGCCACCGGCCCGGCCGGCCAGCGCGTCAGCCACCACAGCAACAGCGGCGGCAGCGCGAGCCATGGGGCATTCGACCAGTTCACGGACAGGTCGTCGCGGATACCGACCATCAGCGCATAGACCAGCCACGCCACGCCGATCACGCCGGCCAGCAGCCAGCGCACCACCATGGCGTCGGACACGCCCAGTGGGCCGTGCTCGGCAGCGACCGCGACCGGCGCTGCCTGCGGCTTCGGTTCGCGCGCCGTCAGCGCCGCGATCACGCCTACGCCGAGCAGTGCCGCCATCACCTCGTACGACATCGACCAGCCGATGTGCGCGGCGAAGATCAGGATCAGCGAATCGGTTACCAGCAACGCGGCGCGGTAGCCGAGCGCCGCGGTCGAGGTCAGCAGGCCTTGCTGCTCGCTGTTGTCGGCGCTTTCGATGCGCCAGGCGTCGATGACGATGTCCTGCGTGGCCGAGGCGAAAGCGACCACCAGCGCCAGCGCGCCGAATACGAGCAGGTGGTCGAGGACGACGCCGGCCAGCACCAGCTGGCCTTCGCGCGGCTGCACCAGCGCCATGCCGACCAGCGCGGCAGCGGCCACCAGCTGCGAAAGAAGCATCCAGCCGCGACGCCGGCCCAGCCAGCGTCCGAACAGCGGCGCATTGGTCTTGTCGACCAGCGGCGCCCACAGGAATTTCAGCGAGTAGGCCAGACCCACCCACGAGAGGAAGCCGATCGTCGACAGCTCGATCGCGTTCTCGCGCATCCAGTAGCCAAGCGTGTTTCCGACGAGGTAGATCGGTATGCCCGAGCTGAACCCGAGCAGCAGCATCACCAGCACCTTGGGCTGGCGCAGATTGGCCATCACCAGTCGCCAACCGGATTGCGCGGGCTTCACGGGCGCCCCGGGCTGCGTGGTGGCCGCGGCCTCAGAGGTCATAGTCGACGGTGAACGGTGCGTGGTCGGAAAAACGCGGCTCGCGATGGATCGAGCATGCCTGCAGCCGTTCACGCAGGGTCGGCGTCACGATCTGGTAGTCGATACGCCACCCGACGTTGTTGGCGCGGGCGGCGCCACGATTGCTCCACCAAGTGTAGTCCTGGCCTTCGGTGTGCAGCGCGCGATAGGCGTCGACCCAGCCGGTGTCGTCCAGGCACAGGCCGTTGAGCCAGTCGCGCTCGGGCGGGAGGCAGCCGGAGTTTTTCTGGTTGCTGGTCCAGTTCTTGATGTCCAGGCGCGAACGCACGATGTTCCAGTCGCCGCACAGCACGTAGTCGCGCCCGCTGGCCAGCCAGCCGTCGAGCACCGGCTTGAGCCAGTCCATCACCTCGAACTTGAAACCCTGGCGCAGTTCGCCGGAGGAGCCGGAAGGAATGTAGAACGACACCACGCTGAGGTTGCCGAAACGCGCCTCGATGTAGCGTCCTTCGTCGTCGAACGGCGCCCAACCCAGCTCGGTGCGTACCTCATCGGGCTCGCGGCGGCTGTAGATCGCCACGCCGCTGTAGCCTTTCTTGGTGCTGGCGTCCTTGAACCAGGCGCGATATCCGTCCGGTCGGAATTCCCCCTTGAGGCCCGCAGCATCACCGAGTTGGTGTTCCTGGGCCTTGGTCTCCTGCAGGCACAGGACATCAGCGCCCTGCCCACGGAACCACTCGAAGAACCCCTTGTTGGCGGCCGAGCGCAGGCCGTTGGCGTTGAAGCTGATGATGCGCATGCGCACTCCACGGAATCTGCCGCCGATCATAGCCCGGACACGCAGGCCAGGCCCTATCATTCCGGCCATGCCGGCCGCCGTCTCTTCCATCCGTGTCGCGCGCGTCCAGGACGCTGCGGTCGTGCACGACGTGCAGGCCTTGCGCGTAGCCGATGACCAGTATTGCTACGTCGGCGATACCGCCTTCAATGTCGACGACAGCCTGCGCGATCCGATGAGCGAAGCGATGGCGGTGTTCGCCGCCAAGACGGTGGTCGGCTTCTATCGCCTGGATTTCTCGCCCGGGTCCGTTGCCGCGCACGAGCTGCCCGAACCTGGCGTCGGCCTGCGCGCCTTCGTCATCGATCACGCCCATCAGGGGCGCGGCTATGGCGCCGCCGCGCTGGTGGCCGCTTTCGCCGACCTGCGAAAGCGTCATCCGCAGCGCCGGTTGCTGGCTTTGACCGTCAATTGCGCCAACCATGCCGCCATCGCCCTGTACCTGAAGGCCGGCTTCGTCGATACCGGCGAGATCTACCTGGGCGGGAGTTCCGGCCCGCAACACTTCATGCTGTATCGCCTGCAACCGCGGCCCCCACTCTGAAAAGACCCCGATGAACGATCACCGCTCCCGCTTCCTGCAACTGGCCCTGCGCGCCGATGCCCTGCGCTTCGGACAGTTCACCCTCAAGTCCGGCCGACAGAGCCCTTACTTCTTCAATGCCGGTCGTTTCGATTCCGGCGCGACCCTGGCCGAGTTGGCGCGTTGCTACGCCGATGCGATCGATGAGCACGGGGTCGATTTCGACCTGCTGTTCGGTCCTGCGTACAAGGGCATCCCATTGGCCACCGCGCTTGCCTGCCAATACGCCAGCCGCGGTCGCGACGTGCCCTTGGCGTTCAACCGCAAGGAAGCCAAGGCCCATGGCGAGGGCGGCACGCTGATCGGTGCGCCGCTGCAGGGACGCCGGGTGCTGATCGTCGATGACGTCATCACCGCTGGCACGGCGATCCGCGAAGCGCTGTCCATCATCGGCGCGGCTGGTGGCACCGTCGCCGGCATCGTCATCGCGCTGGACCGGCAGGAAGCGGTCGACCCGGCCATTTCCCGACGCTCTGCGGCACAAACCGTCGCGGCCGAACACGGTTTGCCGGTGATCGCGGTGGCCACCTTGGGTGACCTGCTGGCGTTTGCCGGCGACCAGGTCGAACTGACGGCGCAACGCGAGCAACTGCTGGCCTATCGCGATGCCTACGGCAGTCAGGCCTGAGCCTGCCTTTCCGGAGTCGGGACGGCGCATCGACCCGCTCGTTACCCAGGGTCGGGTAAGTCATACGGTAGCGACGGTGAAAGTATGGCCCGACTCTTGCTAGAGCTTTCCGATAGACGTGGCGACGTGGCGACCTTGATTGCTGGCGGAATGAGATGAAGCAGAACCCGATTCGACTGACCGGCGCCGTGCTGCTTGCATTGGCCCCGCTGCTGGCCTCGGCGCAGGGCGCGCCGGCCGGCGGCAAGAAACTGTATTGCTGGAACGATAACGGCCGCCGGGTCTGCGGCGACTCGTTGCCGGCCACCGAGGTCAACCGCGCGCGCACCGAGATAAGCGCCAAGAGCGGTCTCGCCACCGGCCAGGTGGAGCGTGCGCTCACCCCGGAGGAACGGGCCGCCGCCGCCGCCCAGGCCGAGGCCGAACGGCAGAAGGCAGCCGCGGCCGAGGTGCTCGCGCGCCGCGATTACGCCATGGTCGAGTCCTACGCCACCGAGAACGAACTGCGACGCGCGTTCGAGGAGCGCATCTTGCTGCTCGATGAAACGGTGAAGTCCTCGCAGTTGGGCATCAGCGGCCTGCGCCAGAGCCTGATGAGCCTGCTGCGCCAGGCCGGCGAGGCGGAGCTTGCTGCCAAGCCGGTAAAGCCGGCCGTGGCCGACAACATCCGCCTCCAGCATGCGGAACTGACGCGGCAGCAGGGCCTGCTCGTGCAGCAGCAGAAGGACCGCAGCGAAATCGAGGGCGATTTCAATGCCGCGCTGGAGCGCTACCGGGCCCTCAAGAAGCCCGTCACGGCGCCTGGTGGCAACAGCTAGAGCGTTCCTTTACGCGGCTCAAAAAAAACGCCTCCATCCGGAGGCGTTTTTTCGTGATCAGAAAGGCAGCACAAGGTCGGGTTTCAGCGCTAGCAACTGGGTGCGGAAGTCGGCCTTGATCCGCTCCAGTGCCTGCTTCGAATCGGCGTCGAAGCGCAACACCAGCACCGGCGTGGTGTTGGACGCGCGCACGAGGCCCCAGCCGTCCGGCCAGTCCACGCGCAGGCCGTCGATCGTCGACAGGCGCGCGCCTTCGAACCGGGCGGCGTTGCGGAACGTCTCGACAAACGTGTGCGGGTCGCCATCGGGCGCCGCGACCTTGATCTCCGGCGTCGAGAAGCCGTCGGGCAGCGCCGCCAGCGTTTCTCCAGCCGGCTGCGGCCGGCTGGCGAGGATCTCGAGCAGCCGCGCGGCGGCGTAGATGCCGTCGTCGAAGCCGTACCAGCGCTCCTTGAAGAAGAAGTGGCCGCTCATCTCGCCGGCCAGTTCCGCGCCGGTCTCGCGCATCTTGGCCTTGATCAGCGAATGCCCGGTCTTCCACATCAGCGGGCTGCCGCCGTGGCGCAGGATGTGGCCCGGCAGGCGCCCGGTGCACTTCACGTCGAAGATGATCTGCGCGCCCGGGTTGCGGTCGAGCACGTCCGCCGCGAACAGCATCAGCAGGCGGTCCGGGAAGATGTTGCGGCCGTCGCGCGTCACCACGCCCAGGCGGTCGCCGTCGCCGTCGAAGGCGATCCCGAGGTCGGCATCCAGCCTCTGCACCATCTTGATCAGGTCGGTGAGGTTGTGCGGATCGCTTGGGTCCGGATGGTGGTTCGGGAAGGTGCCGTCGATCTCGCAGAACAGCGGCGTGACCTCCGCGCCGATCGCCTCCAGCACGCGCGGACCGATGTCGCCGGCCACGCCGTTGCCGGCATCCACGACGATCTTGAGCGGGCGGTCGATCTGGACGTCGCTGGCGATGCGCTGGATGTAGTCCTC
>DATDBD010000389.1:0-3435 GCA_036525015.1 Lysobacter sp. | reverse complement strand
TACGCCAAGCCGCGCTCGACCGATACCGAAACGATCGGCGAGATGACACTGCCGAGCTACCGCGGCGACATGGTCAACGCGCCGGAGTTCACTCAGGCCGCGCGCGCACCGGACCCGCGCCGCATGATCAAGGCGCACGCGCGTTCGGCGATGACGATGAACTTCGTCCGTGCGCTGATCGACGGCGGCTTTGCCGACCTGCATCACCCCGAATACTGGAACCTGAGCTGGGTCGGTCATTCGCCGCTGGCCGACGAATACAGCCGCATGGTCACCGCCATCGGCGATGCCGTGCGCTTCATGGAGACGCTGTCGGGCTCGGAAGTGCACAACCTCAACCGCGTCGAGTTCTACACCTCGCACGAAGCGCTGCTGCTGCCGTACGAGGAGTCGCTGACGCGGCAGGTGCCGCGCCACTGGGGTTGGTTCAACCTCAGCACGCACTACCCATGGATTGGCATGCGTACCGCTGCCGTGGATGGCGCCCACGCCGAATACTTCCGCGGCATCCGCAATCCGATCGCGCTGAAGGTCGGACCGTCGGTGACGCCTGACCAGTTGCTGCGCACGATCGACCTGCTCAACCCCGAGGACGAGCCCGGACGCCTGACCTTCATCCACCGCATGGGTGCAAGCGGCATCGCCGAGAAACTGCCGCCGCTGCTCGACGCCATTCGTCGCGATGGCCGCCGCGTGTTGTGGGTGTGTGATCCGATGCATGGCAATACCGAGAGCACCAGCAACGGCTTCAAGACGCGGCGGTTTCGCAACATCCGCAGCGAGCTGGAGCAGGCGTTCGAGCTGCATGCCGCCGCGGGTACGCGACTGGGTGGCGTGCATCTGGAGCTTACCGGCGAGGATGTCACCGAGTGCCTGGGCGGCGCGCGTGAGCTCACCGAGAGCGATCTGGAGCGTGCGTACAAGTCCACGGTCGATCCGCGCCTGAACTACGAGCAGGCGCTGGAGATCGCGATGCTGATCGTGCGCAAGCAGGCGCAGATCGCGACTCCGGCCTGATCGAGGCGAGCCTGCAGGCGAGGGCGCGAGGCCGTCGCCTGCAAGGCCGGTCCGTTGGCTTAGCGCTTTGTTGAGGCGGCTGCCGCCGTCGCCAGGAACCGAGGCGGCTTGCGTGCCTTGCTGAGCTGCTCGTAGGCATAACCCAGTTCGATCAGTCGCGGCTCGCTCCAGGAGGTGCCCATGAAGACGATGCCCAGCGGCAAACCCTGCTTCTCGCCCATGGGAACGGTCAGGCTAGGGTAGCCCGCCACCGCCGCGGCGCCGTAGCCCGAGGGCACACGCGGGTCGCCGTTGGTCATGTCGGCCTTCCATGCCGCCGCTGTCGCCGGTGCGATAAGCGCGTCCAGCTGTTGTGCCTGGAGCGCGGCATCGATGCCTTGCTCGCCGGCCAACTTGCGGATGGTGCTGCGCGTCTCGATGTAAAGCGGGTTGTTCAGCGGCCCCTTGGCAGACGCCTGTTCGAACAGGTCCTGGCCGAAGTACGACATCTCGTCGCCGGCGTGGCGCCGGTTGAAGTCCATGATCTGCGCCAGCGAGCCCATCGGGGCGCCACGCGTGGTCAGGTAGTGCTCCAGGCCGGCCCGGAACTCCCAGGTCAGGACGTCCAGTTCGCCGGCATCCCACTGGCCGTCAGTGGGGATCTGCGCATCAACGACTACCGCTCCCGCGCGCCGCATGGTGGCGATCGCACGCTCCATCGCGGAGTCGACGGCCGCATCGCTGCCCATCTTCTGGCGCAGCACGCCAATGCGCGCACCGCGCAGGCCGTTGGCGTTCAGATGCAGCGGGTAGTCGAATACCGCGCGCCCCACGCTGTTGGCGGTCACCCGGTCGTTCTCGTCGCGCCCGACCATCGCCGCCAGCAGGACGGCCGCGTCGGTGACGCTGCGTGTCATCGGGCCTGCGGTGTCCTGGCTGCTGGAAATCGGGATGATGCCGTTGCGGCTGACCAGTCCGACCGTCGGCTTCAGTCCGACCAGTCCGGTGACCGACGAGGGGCAGATGATGCTGCCGTTGGTTTCGGTGCCGATGCCGGCGGCGGCCAGGCTGGCGGCGATCGCGCTGCCCGTGCCCGAGCTCGAGCCGCAGGCGCTGCGATCGAGCACGTAGGGATTGCGAGTCAGGCCACCGCGTCCGCTCCAGCCCGACACAGAGTGGAGGGAGCGGAAATTGGCCCATTCGCTCAGGTTGGTCTTGCCCAGGATCACCGCGCCGGCATCACGCAGACGCTGGATCACGAAGGCGTCCTGCTTGGGTCGATGATTCGCCAGCGCCAGCGAGCCTGCGGAGTTCACCATCGGTGTGGTGTCGATGTTGTCCTTGATCAACACCGGAATGCCGTGCATCGGGCCGCGTACGCGGCCGGCCTGGCGCTCTGCGTCGCGCGCATCGGCCTCCTTGATCGCGTCCGGGTTCAACTCGATCACGGCATTGAGCCTGGGGCCGGCGTCGTCGACGGCTGCGATGCGATCCAGGTAGGCCTGCGTCAGGGCGTGGCTGCTCAGCGCGCCCTGCTTCATGCGGGCCTGCAGCTCGGCGATGCCGACTTCGGAATAGGCGAAATCGCCGGTCGCCGACGAAGCGTTAGACGCCGTGGCGTCGGCGTCGCGCTGGCACGCCGGCAGCAGGGCGAGCAGCGTCGCCACGAAGAGTAAGGAGCGCATGCGATTCCCCGTCGCGGATGGCCGCCCGGAGCATAAGCGATCAGTAGCGGCGGTTTACCAGGTCGCGTGCCAACACTGCGACGACGATCAAGTTGACGACGAGAACAATCGACGAAAGCCAGCCCGGATGGTGGAACAGGGCATAGACGTCCAGCGGCAGGTAGATCGCCGCGCTGATGCAACCCAGCCACGAGGCCCATGCCTTGACTCGCCACAGGCCCCACGCCTCCAGCATGCGCAGCAGGCCGTAGGCGAGCACGACGGCGGCGGCCGTATGCACGCCATCGGGATTGATCGCCTGGGTCAGCCAGGCGATCGCGCCGTGGCCGGGATCGAGCTGGAAGCGGTTGATCAGCTCATGCAGCCAGCGCTGCAGTGGAGCCGGACCGAGGATTTCCAGCCCACTCGCGGCCATCAGCGCCAATACGCCTTTGGCCGCCTCGAACACCGCGATCACATGCAGGCCCGGGTGGGCATGCGGATCGGGGTTGTAGTGCGGGTGATGTTGGGCGTCGGTCATGGCGATACGACGCCCACTGTCGCAGGTGCGATGGTTCAGGCTGCGCGCGAGGCGCGCTTGCGATCGCTTTCCGTCAGGAACTTCTTGCGCAGACGGATTTCCTTCGGGGTGACTTCGACCAGCTCGTCTTCCTCGATGAAATCCAGCGCCTGTTCCAGCGTGTACTTGATCGCCGGGCTGAGCTGGATCGCGTCGTCCTTGCCCGAGGCGCGCATGTTGGTCAGCGGCTTGGGC
>DATDBD010000388.1:0-3780 GCA_036525015.1 Lysobacter sp. | reverse complement strand
GCGTGGGCAGGTCTGCGGCAACGCCGCGCTCGGGTACAGTGTCGGCGACGCGCCCCGGAGGCAACGCCATGTGGCGATTCCTTAAGCCAACGCTGCTGCGCTGGCGAGCCCGGCTGATCCCGGACTCGCTGGGCCTGGGCTGGACCCCGATCTACACGCTGGGCTATCTGGTATTCCTGTTCCTGCCGGCGCTGCTGAGCTGGCTGGGCGATGCCCGAGGTGCGTGGAACGGGCCGCCGGCGCTGTTGTGGCCGACGATGCTGTCGGTCGTGGTGTTCCTGCCGCTGTATTTCGTCGGCTATCGCGCCTCCGGGCTGCGCCAGCTGGCCTGCATGCTGGGCATCGCGGCTGTCGGTTATGCGCTGCTGCCGTTCAACCCCTTCGCCAACACCTATCTGATCTACGCGGCAGGGTTCGCCGCGACGCTGGGCGGACCGCTGTGGAGGCGGATGGCGTGGTTGTCGGCGATGCTGGGCGTGATGCTGCTGGAAATCCTGCTGCTGCGTTATCCGGTGTTCGTGTTCCTGATCACCGTGATCGTCGCGGTGGCCGTGTTCTTCGGAAACCACCACTTCCTGGAAAGCACGCGCAAGCGCGCCGAGCTCAAGCTCTCGCACGACGAAATCCGTCGCCTGGCCGCGCTGGCCGAGCGTGAGCGCATCGGCCGCGACCTGCACGACCTGCTCGGCCACACGCTGTCGCTGGTGGCGTTGAAGTCCGAACTGGCCGGCAAGCTGGTCGACCGCGATCCGGCGGCCGCGCGACGAGAACTGTTCGAAGTGTCCCGCGTGGCGCGCGAGGCGCTGCATCAGGTGCGCAGCGCAGTCACTGGCATCCGCGCCGCCGGCCTGGCCGCCGAACTGGCCTCTGCGCGGCTGCTGCTGGAATCGGACGGCGTGTTGTTCGAGTACGAGCTGGCGCCGGTGGTATTGCCGCCAACGGTCGAGACGGTGCTGGCGATGACGCTGCGCGAAGCGGTGACCAACATCCAGCGCCACGCCCGCGCCCGCAATGCGCGCACGCGACTGTCCGTCGAGGAGGGCGAGGCCGTGTTGCGGATCGAGGACGATGGCCGCGGCGGTGCGATCGCGCCGGGCAATGGCCTGTCCGGCATGCGCGAACGCATCGAGGCGCTGGGTGGTCGGCTGCGAGTGGATTCGGTCGCCGGTCATGGCACCTGCCTGCAGGCGCATCTGCCGCTGCTCGTGGAATCATCGAGGCAGGAAGCGCCAGCGCCGGGAGCGCAGACGGACGAAGCGGCATCGCGCGTGTCCGTGCCGCCCGCAGCGGCGTGAGCCGACGCGCTGTCGGCGCGCCGGGTGCTAACGTGTCCGGGGCGTCGGACCGGGATGGCGGGTGATGATCGGAGTGCTGCTGGCGGAAGACCAGGCGATGGTGCTGGGCGCACTGTCGGCGCTGCTCAAGCTGGAGTCCGACATCGACGTGCTCGGCACCGCCGCCGACGGCGAGAGCGCCTGGCGCGAGTTGCAGCGCCTGGGCAATGACGGCCGTACTCCCGACGTACTGGTTACCGACATCGAGATGCCGGGCCTGAGCGGCCTGGAGCTGGCGCAGCGCGTGCAGCGCCACGGCCTGCCGACGCGGGTCATCATCGTCACCACCTTCGCGCGCGCCGGCTTCCTGCGCCGCGCGCTGGAGGCGGGGGCGTGCGGCTACCTGCTCAAGGATTCGCCGGCCGAGCAATTGGCCGAGGCGATCCGCCAGGTGCATCGCGGCGGCCGCGCCATCGATCCGCAACTCGCGCTCGATGCATGGGGCGAAGCCGATCCGCTCAACGACCGCGAGCGCCAGGTGTTGCGCCTGGCCGGCGAAGGACTGACCGCGGGCGAGATCGCCGCGCAGCTGAACCTGTCGCAGGGAACGGTGCGCAACTACTTATCGGAATCCATCGGCAAGCTCGGGGTCGGCAACCGCATCGAGGCTTACCGGCTGGCGCGGCAGAAGGGCTGGCTGTAGCGCATCGCATCCGTAACCCCTCTTCAGCATGCGGGAGAGGGGCGAGAACGGAGCAGGCAAGCAAAGAGCCCTCATCCGCCATCCGGGCCCTCCTTCTCGCACACGGGAGAAGGGGGGGAGAAAGCATGTCCCGCACGCGGAGACGGTTGCGACGTGCAAGCAGCTCCCCCGTGGATCGCTACATGCAATTCCGCCAGAAATGCGTGGGGAGCATCGAGATACAACCCGATACGCTGCGGGTGTGAGGTGCCCCCGTGAATCCACGTCAGTACGGCACATTGCGGCCGCACGTTCAGGACCACGTTGGGTTTGTCCAGCGGCGAGATCTTGGCGAAGGGTACGCCGACAAGCTGCCATTCGCGGCTCAGCGACCGCCAAGTGCCGAGCTTCACAGTGTCGACCGACGTGATGTCGCTCAGCGATACGTCGCCACCGACGCGCAATCCCATCCGCAACGACAGGCGACCACCGATGATCCGATGGGCACTATGGCGGATCGCATGCCTGTCGGCACGGAATGCAAGCAGCACGTAAGCCGTTATCAGCAGTACTACAAGATCGATCGCGGTCCGATGTGGACGCAGCGTCGGAATCACCTGCAACAGCGTGAACACCAATGGCAGCTCGACCAGCAAGGAGAGCCACAGCACGAAAGTCATCGACTGGTACTCAGGCCCGTCCCGAAAGGTGAATCCGTCGTTCGCAGGAGCGGCCTGACGCCAGGAGTCGATGAAGCCACGAAGGATCCGCGTCTCGGTCAGGAGCAGGGCAAGAAACGGATTCGGGCGCCCCTGTTCGCGGGTGGGTCGATTGGGGCTTCGCTTGCGCGCACGAAAAAAGACAGCAAGCTCGGCCACCTTGAGCGCAGCTTTGACTTCAATGATCGCCCAGCCCAGCCACACTATCGGTTGCGGCAGCGCCATGCCAGCCGAGCGAGCGCACAGCAAGAAAATCGATATGCCCGTCGCTAACAGGAGCGCGACTCGCAACGGCCGGTAGCCGCCGGTGACGAATGTGGACCAGGAAGGCACGATCAGCGCCTCTGCATCATCGTTAGAGCAGGATGCAGCCGATCCACCAGATAGCAGGAAGGACCTTGGCTTCCTGGCCGCCACCAGCCGGCGCGACGTCAAACTCAAGTTCTGGCAGGAATGCGCGATTGATTTGCTTCATTTCACTTTCCTTGTTGATGACCTGAAACCGCAGGTCGAGTATTGCCTGTTGGGGGCAATTTGGCTGCCTTGCCGGCAATCAGTCGCTACGCGAATCAGTCGCGCGTCACTTCATTGGTTCTGAAGCTAGCAGATTCGGACATGCATGCAACGGTTTCTGCTGCATCGAATTTCACTGTGATTTTTGTATCGAATGCAGTGCGCAAGTTCTGCGTCGCCTCCGGATGGCGCAATCATTTGTCAAAGTTGATTTGGAAGCTTGGCGGCGGCTCGCATCAGGAGCAGGCGTTTTTTTGACTACTTTTGACAAGACAAAAGTAGCCAGGCTCCAGCGCGGAGGAGATCTTGTTGATCGCTTGCTGGCGAATCAAGCAGCGTTCATGGACCGCCGCTTTCGCGGGGTCGGCGAGCAAAAGACGAAACGGATCAAACGCCCGTCTGCCCCTTCAGCAGCGCATACGCCGAACGCAATCCCTGCGCCTCACCACCCGCAGGACGGCCCGGGCGATCGTTGTCGTTCCAGGCGTAGACGTCCAGATGCGCCCAACTCTGATCCGCGGGGACGAAGCCTTCCAGATAGATCGCGGCGGTGATGCTGCCCGCCATGCGCGACGGGCCGCCGTTGGCGATG
>DATDBD010000387.1:0-3551 GCA_036525015.1 Lysobacter sp. | reverse complement strand
CTGGTCTCGCTCGACGATGCCGCCGACGAAGCCGCACGCGAACGGCTCTGGGCCGCGCGCAAGGCCCTGTCGCCCGCATTGCGCACGCTCGCGCCCGGCAAGATCAATGAAGACGTGGTCGTGCCGGTCTCGCGCATTCCGCAGCTGGTCCAGGGCGTGCGCGAACTCTCTTCCGAGTTCGCGCTGCCGATCGTCAGCTTCGGCCATGCCGGCAATGGCAACCTGCACGTGAACATCCTCTTCGATCCCGCCGACCCGGCGCAGAACGCGCGCGCCCACGCCGCACTGGCCCGCGTGTTCGCGCTGACGCTGTCGCTGGGCGGAACGCTGTCGGGGGAACACGGCATCGGCCTGGCCAAGCGCGAATTCATGCCGCAGGCGATCGACGCGCCGACGCTGGCCTTGATGCGCGCGGTGAAGTCGGCGTTCGATCCGGACGGCATCCTCAATCCAGGCAAGCTTCTGCCGGATTGAGCATTTCGCCTGACGGTGTCGCTAGCCGAAGTGCTCATACCCCACGCGCTGCGGCGACCAGCGTTGCCCATCCGCGTCGAACACCTGCACGCCCTCGCCCGCCACGATGCGGCCGATCCACGTCACCGAGGTACCCGCCTGTGCCGCCAGGCGCGCGATGTCGTCCAGCGAACCGGCAGGCGCGGTGAAGCAGAGCTCGTAATCGTCGCCGCCCGTGGCCTGAAGTGCATGGCGTTGCTCGCCTTCATACGCCACACGCAACGCTTCGGAGGCCGGCAGCGCCTCCAGGTCGAGTTCGGCGGCGACACCGCTGGCGCGGCACACGTGCCCGAGGTCGGCCATCAGCCCGTCGGAGATATCGATGCAGGCATGCGCGGTGCCGGCCAGCGCCAGACCGAGCGCCACGCGCGGTGTCGGCCGGTCCAGTCGCGTGCGCAGGACCTCGTCGTGCGCTGCGCCCAGTCGCCATTGATCCAACGCCGCCGCCGCATCGCCGAGCATGCCGCTGACCCAGACATCGTCGCCCGCGCGCGCGGCGCTGCGTAGCAGCGCGCGTCCCGGCTCGACGAAGCCGTGCACGGTCACGCACACCGAGAGCGGTCCACGCGTGGTATCGCCGCCGACCAGCGCGACGCGATGCTGCGCGGCCAGCGCGAGGAACCCGTCGAGAAAGCCATCCAGCCAGCCCGCATCGCTTTCCGGCAGCGACAGCGACAGCGTGCACCAGGCCGGCTCCGCAGCCATCGCGGCCAGATCGGAGAGGTTGACGGCAAGCGACTTCCAGCCGATGTCGGCCGGTGCGGTGTCGTGCGGAAAGTGCACGCCGGCGTTCAGCGTGTCGGTGGCGACTACCAGATGCTTGCCTGCGGGCACCTGCAGCAGCGCGGCATCGTCACCGATGCCGAGAATCACATCATCACGGGTGCCGGCACGCGCCCGGATACGCTCGATCAGATCGAATTCCGACGCGCCGCGGTGTGTTCCACTCACCATGATCTCCAGCGCGCCGCAGCGCGTGACAGACATCCAATTGCGACATCGTGACGCGGCGAGTTACCGGATCGCCATCAGCATCAGGCCGGCCGTTCACTGCACCCGGTAGCCTGTGCCCGCATGGGCCATGCGCCTGTCAGCGGCGCGGCGCCTGCACTTCCGTCGCGCGCCACGCCGCCGCGGCATGGTCCAGCACGCCGTTGACGTAGGTGTGACCGTGCTCGGCGCCGAAGCGCTTGACCGACTCGATCGCCTCGTTGATGACCACGCGATACGGCACGTCCGGACGCAGGCGCAACTCGTAGGCGGCGATGCGCAAAGCAGCGCGTTCGACCGCGTCGACCTGCTCGATGTCGCGGTCGAGGAACGGCTGCAACGCCTGGTCCAGGTCGTTGCAATTCGCATCGACGCCGCGCACCAGGTCCTCGAAGTATTCGAGGTCGGCGACTTCATGCGCTTGTTCGTGGGCGAACTGCGCGATCACGTCGCGCGCACTGGAGCCCGACATCTGCCACGCATAGACGGCCTGCAACGCGCGGCGACGCGCGCGCGAACGGGCAACGGGATCGATTCCATCCTGACGACGGCGGTTCATGGCAATTGCCCCAGCAGATGACTCATTTCCAACGCGGCAAGCGCCGCCTCCTCGCCCTTGTTGCCGTGGCTGCCACCGGCACGCGCTTCGGCGTCCTCGTGGCGTTCGACGGCCAGCACGCCATTGGCGACCGGGATGCCGTAATCCAGCGCGACGCGCATCAGGCCATCGGAACAGCCGTCGGCGACCTGCTCGTAGTGGCGGGTGTCGCCGCGCACGACGCAGCCCAACGCCACCACCGCCGCGTGCCGGCCGGCCGCGGCCAGCCGCGCCGCCGTCAGCGGGATCTCCCACGCGCCCGGCACGCGAATCACGTCGACGGCGTCTTCGGTGACGCCATTGTCGGCGAACGTCCTGCGCGCGCCCGCGACCAGCGTATCGGTGATGCGCGGGTTCCAGCGGCTGGCGATGATCGCGAACCGCGCGCCTTCGGGGCTGCGCAGGTCGCCTTCGTAGTGGGTCATGGGGCGTTCTTCGGGACGGTCGGGCATTTTAACCCGGGGAGGGGTGCTTCCCCGCGATGCGGGATAGCCGTGGTCAATGCCCGGG
The DNA here is from genome assembly GCA_036525015.1 of Lysobacter sp. Lineage (GTDB taxonomy): Bacteria > Pseudomonadota > Gammaproteobacteria > Xanthomonadales > Xanthomonadaceae > Lysobacter_J. Next base: position 940 of record DATDBD010000387.1, on the reverse strand, counting down.
TCATCCGTGCGTGGGGTTCCGTGCGTGGGGTCATCCGTGCGTGGGGTCGACGTACTCGACCACTTCCAGGCCGAAGCCGGCCAGTCCGATCTGCTTGCGAGGCGTGCCCAGCACGCGCAACCGGCCCAGGCCCATATCCGCCAGGATCTGGCCGCCGGCGCCATTGCGTCGCCATTCGGCGAGAGCATGGCCCTGCGCGGCAGTGGCTTCCTCGGCATGCTGCGGTCCGCGAATGCGCGACAGCAGCGCCTGGGCATCGGCGGTGTCGGCCAGCAGCACCAGGGCGCCACGCCCTTCCGCGGCGATCCGGGCCAGCACGTCGCCCACCGCCGGCCCGAAGTCCGCACGCCGCCAGTGCAGGGCGTCGGCCAACGGGTTTTGCACATGCACGCGCACCAGCGTGGGCGTGGCCGGGTCGGCCTGCCCGCGCAACAAGGCGAAGTGCAGCGCGTGGCTCAACCGGTCGCGGTAGGTGAACAGCTGGAACAGCCCGTGCTCGGTCTCGATCTCGCGCGCGTCGACGCGCTCGACCGTGTGCTCGGTGGCCAGGCGGTAGCGGATCAGCTCCTCGATCGAACCGATCTTGAGGCCGTGCTCGGCGGCGAAGGCCTCCAACTCGGGGCGTCTCGCCATGCTGCCGTCGGGATTGAGGATCTCGACCAGCACGCCGGACGGCTCCATTCCCGCCAGCAGGGCCAGGTCGGCCGCGGCCTCGGTATGACCGGCGCGATTGAGCACGCCGCCGGGCTGGGCCATCAGCGGGAAGATGTGGCCGGGCTGCGACAGGTCGCTGGTCGCAGCGTCCGGGCGCACGGCGGTGCGGATGGTGTGGGCACGGTCGTAGGCCGAGATGCCGGTGGTGACGCCTTCGGCCGCCTCGATGCTGACGGTGAAGTTGGTGTGATGCGGCGAGGTGTTGTCGCGCACCATCGGCGGCAGG